>CALUJN010000056.1 GCA_944320985.1 uncultured Alistipes sp.
GCAAGACGTAGGAGAAATTCACCACCAGGCTGATCGCCACGGCGATCAACAGGTTCAATATCACGTCGGCATATTTCGATTGCAGTTTCATGGCTGGAGTTTTTTTCGACGGTTCCGCCGACAGTCCATGGGGCCTCCGGTCCGCGCCGAAGCAACCCGCATGCGAATCGCCCGGGGCTACTCTTCTTCGTTATACCACGAGGCGTAGAGCATGTAGTCGTGGGCCGTGCGGCGAACGATTTCGTCCCGCTGCTCGGGCGTGATCTCCTTGACCTTGCGGGCCGGGACGCCGGCGTAGACCGAATTGGGTTCGAGTTGAGCGTTGGAGAGCACCAGCGCATTGGCCGCGATGATGCATCCCGAGGGAACGTGGGCGTTGTCGAGGATGGTGGCACCCATGCCGATCAGGCAGTTGTCCTCGATGACGGCGCCGTGGATCGTGGCATTGTGGCCCACCGAGACGTCGTTGCCGATGATTGTCTGCGAAGGGTGCTTCGCCTTGTCGTAAATGGTGTGCAGCACGACGCCGTCCTGGATGTTCGTGCGGTCGCCGATGACAATGCGGTTCACGTCGCCGCGCAGCACGGCGTTGTACCAGATCGAGCAGTCGCGGCCGATGGTCACGTTGCCCAGAATGACGGCCGTTTCGGCCAGGAAGGTGTTTTCTCCGATCACGGGTTCGTGCCCGCGGACTTTACGGATCAAAGCCATATTTTCAGAATTTACAGGTTGCGTTTGTTTGTGGTTTCGGTGCATGCGGAACGGGGCCGGGTGTTGCGGGCTCCCGACAACCTTCGTCGGAGAGAAACTTGATCTCGATACGGATCTCTCGTCCGACGATGTGAGAGCCTTGCGGCGTTTTACTCCTTGCTTTTGGCCTGCTGCCAGAGGGCTTCCATCTCGTCGAGCGTCATCTCGTGGAGTGTATGACCTTGTGCGGCAGCCTGTTCCTCCATGTAATTGAAGCGATGCAGGAACTTGTTGTTGGTGCGGGCCAGAGCCGATTCGGGATCTACGCCGTAGAGCCGTGCCGCATTGACCAACGCGAAGAAAAGATCGCCGAATTCGGCTTCGAGATCGCTCTTGCGGCCCGATTTCATCTCCGTTTCGACCTCGCCCAGCTCTTCGCGGACCTTCTCCCAGACATCCTCCTTCTGTTTCCAGTCGAAGCCTGCTCCGGCGGCCTTCTCGCCCATACGGTAGGCTTTGACCAGGGCCGGCAGCGATCGCGGAACCCCGCCCAGCGTGCCGCTCTTGCGGTTCTTCTTGCGCAGTTTCAGCGCCTCCCAGTTGGCCATCACCTCGTCGGGCGTATTGGCGTGGATGTCGCCGTAGACGTGCGGGTGGCGGTAGATGAGCTTGTCGCACAGTGCGTTGGCAACGTCGCCGAAGTCGAATGCTCCCTCCTCCTCGCCCAGTTTCGAGTAGAAAACCACATGCAGCAGCAGGTCGCCCAACTCCTCCTTGATTCCCTCCAGATTATGGTCGGTGATGGCATCGGCCAGTTCGTAAGTCTCTTCGATGGTATTGCTGCGGAGCGATTCGAAAGTCTGCTCCCGGTCCCACGGACACTCGCGGCGCAGGGTGTTCATCACCTCCAGCAGCCGGGCCGTAGCTTTCAGACGTTTGTCTTCCATAAGATCCTGTTTCTTGCTGTTGCAAAGGTAGTGTTTTCGGCGAAAAAATCGTAACTTTGTTTTCGACAAATTCTCTTCTGCGCATGAAACGACCCTTTATGCTTCTCGGTGCCGTGCTGCTTTTCGGCACCTCCCTTTCGATTTCCGCACAACCTGCTGCGGGCGAGCGAACCTCCCGCCCGGGGCGTTTTACCTTCGGCCCCGGGACGACGATTGCTGCCGACGAGGCGTTGATGCCTCTGGCCGAGTATCTGGCCGGATACCTCGGGTGTGAGATCCGCAACGGGATGACGAGTGACGGGGTTGTCGTCCTGACGCTCGACGCTGCAGCCCCCACCCGGGAGGAGCGATTCGCTGCCGGGACCTTCACCGCGGAGTCTTCGGAGGCTTCGGAGGGGCGGGAGCGGCCCGCCGGAGAGGATTCCTTCTTTTCGGATGATGATCCCGCTGCGGAGGGGGAAGGTCCTGCCGCAATCCTCCGGTGCATGAAGATCACCCCGGCGTGCGACGATCCTGCCAGGGAGGCTTATCGGCTGGAGATCACCCCCGAACACATCCGTATCGGAGGTGTTGCATACGGTGGGGTGTTCAACGGTATTCAGGCATTGTTCCGGCTGTTGCCTCCGGAGATCTATGCGCGGCAGGGAATTGCCCCCGGTACGGAACTCGGCTGTGCCGTGATCGAGGACCGGCCGCGTTTCGCTTATCGGGGCATGATGCTCGATGTGGCGAGAACGTGGATCGGTGTAGATGCCGTAAAACGTTATATGGATCTGCTTTCCTATCACAACATCAATAAGTTGCATCTTCACCTCTCGGACGACGAAGGGTGGCGGATCGAGATCCGTTCGCATCCCGAACTGGCCGAAGTGGGCGGATTCCGCGGCGGGGACTCCCCGGTAAGGGCCGTATACGGCAAATGGTCCGAGAAATACGGCGGTTACTTCACGCAAGACGAGATGCGCGATCTGATCCGTTATGCCGCCGTGCGCAATATCGAGATCATTCCCGAAATCGACCTCCCGGGCCACAGCCGCAACATCGCCTCGCTGCATCCCGAAATCCGTTGCAACTATCCGCCCGACACCGTTTCGACGAACGGTTACGATTACCGTTCGGCCTGGTGTGTGGCCCGCGAAGAGAACTATCGGCTGCTGGAGGACATCCTGGGTGAGATCTGCGAACTCTTCCCCTCGGAGTACATCCACGTGGGCGGCGACGAGGTCGACATGTCGCAATGGAAGCGCTGCCCCGATTGTCAGGCGCTGATGCGGCGGCAGGGCATGACCGATCCCCATCAGCTCGAGGATCTCTTCATGGAGCGCATGGCGGCGATCCTCGCACGCCATGGCAAGCATCCCGCCGTCTGGAACGAGGCGGTGCGGACGGGGCAGTTTACCCGCGAGAGCCGCGTGCACGGTTGGGAGAGCGTCAAGGCGTGTCTCGATGCCACGGCCAAGGGCTATCGGACGGTCGTCATGCCCGGGCCCTATTTCTATTTCGACATGCGGCAGAGCGCCCGCGAGGAGGGGCACGACTGGGCCGCCATTTTCGATGCGGAAAAGACTTACGGTTTCGATCTCGACCGGGAGGGATTCTCCGCCGGGCAGCAGTGTAACGTTGTCGGGCTCTCCGGAGCCTTCTGGAGCGAGGCCTATGTCTCGCACGAACCCGAGAAGCCCGATTATCTCGACTACATGACCTTCCCGCGGATCTGCGCCCTGGCACGCATCGCCTGGAGCGGAAACGACGAGGGTTGGGAGGTCTACAGCAAGGAGTTGAAGACGCTGCATTACGACCGGATGGTCGCCATGGGAATCCGTTTCCGGCTCTTCCCGCCGAAGGTCGTATTCAAGACTGCGGGGAGCGGCAGCCGCGAAGGGGTGTTCACCGTCTCGGTCGATGACGGATCCGAGATTTGCTATCTGATGGACGGTGCCGAGGAGGTTTTCACCTACACCGGGCCCATTCGCACCTCCGAGCCCTGGAAGTATCGTTTCTTCAGCCGATATGCCACGGCCCGGAGTCCCTATGTGGCTGATGATTCGCGCTGGAAGACCTCCCGTCCGGCCTTTACGCTCGCAACCTCGATGGGCGAGAGCGGGCAGTTCCCCTACACGAACGCCACCTCCTATCGGGGCCTTTCCCGTACGAAACGCGCTTGTCGTCAGCAGGATTGGATCCTCTATACCTTCGAGCAGCCTGTTGTTTGTCGCGAAATGTTTCTGCAGACCGGGAACCGCCAACTTCCCAAAACGATCATTACGACCGGTTATGCCGAGCTCTCCTATGACGGGGAGCATTTCGAACGGGCGGTCGATCTGGAGAAGGGGAGTGCGACGATCCATCCGCAACGACCCGTGAAGGCCGTGCGGATCGTCTCGACCTGCGACGACAACGGCACGCCCTACGTTACCATTCAGCCTCCGCAGGTGTATCCGCGCCTGTAAGCGGTTCGGAGTGAGGCTTGGGGCATCTTTTGGAGAGATGGAGAGGAGCTATCTGAAGATGAAATTCTTCCGACGGAGGGGCGGTAAACGATAGGTTCGGAGGCGTTTCTGTGCGGGTACCCGGTGTGAGATAAGTTCAGCGGCGGCCCTGCGGGGCGGCTGGTGATAAATCGGGACGGAGGCGTGATGCCTGGTGTGGAATAAGTTCGGAGGCGTTTCCGTCGGAAGCCTGGATTTTGCAGACTCTGTTTTTTGGTGGAATGGGGCCTTTGCCGGATGAAAAGCGGCAAAGCCCTATCCTTGAGCAGCCCGAGTGATATCTTCGGATTCAGAAGTCGAATCGCAGCTGGATGCACTCCGTGCAGGCTTCGGGCGTGTTGCCCACCGTCAGTCCGATCAGGCGCACTTTGCGACCGTGGAAGTTCACCCCGGCAAGCAGCTCCTCCGAAATGCGGGCCAGCTGCTCTTCGCTTTCGACTGCCGAAAGGAGCGTTTTCGAGCGGGTGATTTGCCGGAAATTGTCGTATTTGAGTTTCAATACCACGGTCTTGCCACGGAATTCGTGCCGCTGGAGGCGTGTCCAGACCTCTTCGCGAACCCCCTCCAACTCCATTTGCAGGCGCAGGCGGTCGTCGGTATCCTCGGCGAAGGTCGTCTCGGCTCCCAGGGATTTCCGGATCCGGTTCGGGGTGACGGCCCGTTCGTCGATCCCTCGGGCGTAGCCGTAGTAGGCGTGTCCCGCCTTGCCGAAGTGGTGGACCAGAGCCGACTCCTCCCATTGCCGCAGATCCGCACCCGTACGGATTCCCAGAGCATGCATCTTTTCGGCCGTCACGGCGCCGATCCCGAAGAAACGTTCGACGGGGAGTCCCGCCACGAACTCCTCGATATCGCCCGGGGCAATGGTGAAGAGTCCGTCGGGTTTGCGGTAGTCCGAGGCGATCTTGGCCAGCATCTTGTTCACCGAGACGCCCGCCGAGGCCGTGAGGTGTGTTTCGGCGAAGATGCGTTGTTTGATCTCCCGGGCCACGAGCGTCGCGGAGCGTACGTGCGAAACGTCCAGGAAGGCTTCGTCCAGCGACAGCGGTTCGACCAGATCGGTATATTCGTGAAAGATGGCCCGGATCTGTTGCGATACGGACTTGTAGACCTCGAAACGGGCCGGGATGAAGATCAGCTCGGGACACAGCCGTTTGGCAAGGGCCGACGACAGGGCCGAATGCACGCCGTAGGGGCGGGCTTCGTAGCTCGCCGTGGCAACAACGCCCCGCGGCCCGTCGTATCCCACGGCGATCGGCCGTCCCCGCAGTGAGGGGTTGTCGCGCTGTTCGACCGCGGCGAAGAAGGCATCCATGTCGATATGTATGATCTTGCGGAGCGGCATTGGCGGAAAGTGGCGATTGTTTGGTTGATAGGTTGAAGGGGTGGTGGTTGGGACGAAGAGATCGTTTGGTTGATGTTCTGAGGGAGGATGGAATCCGTTGGTGTCCTGGGAAAGAGGGAGTCGGCCGGTGGAATCCGTTGGTGTGTTGGCGGGGGTGATGCGGTCGGCAGGATTGGTCGGTGCTCCAAAACGGAAGTGGCGTCCGGTGGGCTCGGCGGGTGGTTAGGAGCATGCAGGTTGGCCGTCGGAGTCCGGGGATGGGGCGGTGGCTGGAGCCGCAACTATCGGGCCATCTGGCGCTCGATCCATGCCATCAACACCTGCACGACATATTGTTGTTCCGAGGCGCTCAGGGGGCGGCCCGCCGGGATGCCGTGCCATTTGGCAAGGCATCCCCGGCAGCAGCAGCCCGTGGCGTGTTGGGCGATGAAGACCGGATGTCCCCGCATCGGGGTTTGGTGTCCGTCATTGTGCGGAAAGGCCGGGGCCAGGCGTGTGCGGACAAACTCCTCGGCATGGTGTCGGATGGTCGCAAGCCCCTGTCGTTCGATGTAGCTGCACTCCGCGGCCCGAAGCCGGAAACGGCTCCGGAAGTCCGATCGGGCGAGTCGCGAAAAGAGCCTTTCCAGCTCCTCCTTCAAAGGCGGCGGCACTTCGTTCCCCGCAGTTTGGGACGGAAGATACACAGTTTGCTGATCGGCCGTGCGCTCAGCAGTCGAGGTCGTCGTATGGCCCGTAATCCCGGGAGTCGTGTTGTCCGCCGTCGCTGTCCCCGTCACTGTTCCGGTCGTGCCGCACTCCGCAAGTGCGGAAAACAGATCCGGCTGCATGGCCTGCGCGGTCTCCGTCGGATGGATATGTCGCCTCCGGAAGGGCATCAGTCGATAAAACGCACCTTCGATTCGTCCCGCGGCTTGGCCTCCGGAGATTCGTCCGGGTAGCCCACTCCGATGGCGTAGAGCAGCTTGTAATTTTCCGAGAAACCCAGCCGCTCCAGGTAGGGCGCAGCCTCCGCAGTACTTGTCATGAAACGGGTAGGAGCCCCCAGGCAGCAGGTTCCGAGGCCCAGCGATTGCGCTGCAAGCACCATGTTCTCGCCCAGAAGCCCGCAATCGAGCTGTCCGCTGCCATCCGTCGGCGAGGCGATGAAGATCACGGCCGGAGCGTTGCGGAACATGTTCTTGAAATTCGGGTCTTCGGCGGCCTTCGGGTTGGCCTTCACGTAGAGAGCCGTAAGCGAGTCAATATAACCCGCATTATCCACCACGCGGACCTCCCACGGCTGTTTGTTCATGCCGCTCGGAGCATTGATGCCGCACTTGACAATCAGTTCGAGCTTCTCCCGTTCGACGGGTTGTGCGGTGTATTTGCGGATGCTGCGGCGTGCAAGGATCGTCTCGATCACCGCATTCTCCTTCGTGGACGTCGTTTCCACCGTCTGTGTGCCGCCCTGCGGGGCGCATCCGCTCAAAGTCAGCAGCCCGGCGCATAGCCAGGCCAGATTTCGGGTTTTCATCTCATTTCTCAATTTTGGATCGCATAAATTTACGCATAAAATGTGTTTTATGCCTCTTTATCGACCTGTTTTTTCGTACATCCGGCCAAAAAAAGAGCCGCCCGCAGTGGGCGACTCTTTTTCGTGTCGGCATATCCGGTTTCGTCAGGCGCGGACCGTGGCACCGCAACGCTGTTCGAACTGGCGGACCAGATTCGACATCACACGCTCGATCGTCTTGTCGTCCAACGTGCGGCTCTTGTCCTCCAGCACGAAACTCAAGGCGTAGGATTTCTTTCCCTCGGGCAGTTTGTCTCCCTCATAGACATCGAAAAGCGAGACGCGCTTCAACAATTTGCGCTCCGCGGCGAAGGCAACCTCCCGCAAGGCTGCGAACGTCACCTGACGATCCACGAGCAGGGCCAGGTCGCGTTTTACCTCCGGGTATTTCGAAAGCTCCTCGGCCGTGATCTTCGATTTCTTGGTCGATTTGCACAACAGCTCGAAGTTCATCTCCAGGTAGTAAACCTCCTGTTTGATGTCCATCCGACGCCGGATTTTCGGGGAGACCGTACCGATCTGCATCAGCGGCTTGCCGTTCAGCTCCAGCTGGAGCCCTTCGCCGAAGAGGTCGCTCTCCACGGGCTCCGTCTTCAGCGCGTAGATGTCCAGTCCGAAGCGGCGGAGCAGCTTCTCGGCCATGGCCCGCAACGTGAAGAACGATGCCTTTACGGGTTTTGTGTTCCACGACTGCGGCTCGGTCGTGCCCGTCACGGCCACGGCCAGACGGTACTCTTCGGAGTAGGCCGAAAGCGGCTTCTCGTCGGTACGCTTGCCGGCATCGTAGAAGTAGCAGTTGCCGAATTCGTAGAGCTTCAGATCGCCGTTCTTGTGGTTGATGTTCAGCGCAACGGCCTCCAGCATGTTGAACAGCAGCGTCTGGCGCAGCACGTTCAGGTCGGCGCTCAGCGGATTCAGAATCCGCACGCAGCGCTCCGCCGGGCAGGCGCTCAGACCCTCGTAGTAGGCGGCTTTGGTCAGCGAATTGGACATGATCTCCGTGAATCCGTTGTCCGTGAGGTAGTCCGCCGCAAGGTTCATCAGCTTCGACCGGTCGGGTTTCGGAGCGTAGGAGAGCGTCGAACGTACCCGCGAGGGGATTTCGACGTTGTTGTAGCCGTAGATGCGCAGGATATCCTCGACCAGATCGGCCTCACGCTGCACGTCCACCCGGTAGGGCGGTACGGCTACCGTCAGTACATCGCCCTTCTCGGCGAGGATCTTCACCTCGACGGCCGCAAGGATCGTGCGGATGGTCTCCTCGGGGATCTCCTTGCCGATCAGCATCCGGGCCCGCGCAATCGAAAAGTCGAAGACGAAATCCTCGATCGGATGCGGATAGAGGTCCGTGATGTCGCTCGAAATCGTACCTCCGGCCAGCTCCTTCATCAACAGTGCGGCACGCTTGGCGGCGTAGACCTGCAGATTCGGGTCCACGCCCCGTTCGAAGCGGAATGACGAGTCGGTGTTCAACCCGAACCGCTTGGCCGTCTTGCGCACCCACACCGGATTGAAGTAGGCACTCTCGATGAAGACGTTCGTCGTCGTATCGCTGATGCCCGAATCCAACCCTCCGAAAACGCCCGCAAGACACATCGGACGCTCGGCCGAGCAGATCATCAGATCCTGTTCCGTGAGTTTGCGCTCCACGCCGTCCAGCGTTACGAACGGCGTTCCCTCGGCACACGTGCGGACCACCACCTCGTGCCCCTCGATCTTGTCCGCATCGAAGGCGTGCAGCGGCTGTCCCAGTTCGAAGAGAACGAAGTTCGTAATATCGACAAGGTTGTTCTTCGGGTTGATGCCCGCGGCCCGCAGGCAGTTCTGCATCCATTCGGGCGAGGGGCCGATCTTGCAGCCCGTAACCGTCACACCCGTATAGCGCGGTGCGGCCTCCTCGTTCTCGACGCGGATCTTCACCTCCAGGTCGTGGTTGTCAACGGCAAAGGCCGAGACATCGGGCCACTTCACCTCGACCTGCTCGCCCCGGCTGCGCAGCCAGGCCGCCAGATCGCGTGCCACGCCGATATGAGAGGCGGCATCCACGCGGTTCGGCGTCAGCCCGATCTCGATCAGGTAGTCGTCCTCGATATGCAGGTACTCCTTGGCGCTCATCCCCACGGGGGCATCCTCCGGAAGTTCCATGATTCCCTCGTGCGACGACCCGATGCCCAGTTCGTCCTCGGCGCACAACATGCCCAGCGACTCCACGCCGCGGATCTTCGAGCGCTTGATCTTGAACTCCTCGTCTCCACCGTTGGGGTAGAGCACCGCGCCCACCTTGGCGCACAGCACCTTCAGCCCGGCCCGGCAGTTCGCCGCACCACAGACGATGCCCAGCGGTTCGCCCTCGCCGACATCCACCGTCGTCACGTGCAGGTGGTCCGAATCGGGATGCGCCTCGCAGGTCAGGACCTTGCCGACGACGACTCCCACAAGACCGCCCTTCACGGTCTCGATCTTTTCGAAGCCCTCGACCTCCAGGCCGATCTCCGTAAGCACCTCGGCGATCTTTTCGGCCGAAAGGTCCGTCGCGAGGTAGCGTTTGAGCCAGTTGTACGAAATATTCATATCGTAGATGTTTTTGATTTTGCAGATTATCACGCAAAAATAGTAATTTTTCCCGAATATGTGTCGGTTTCTGCGGTGATTTCCACTCTTCGGTTTCCCCTTATTATTTAGGTGTCGAAAATAATTCGTAAAAAATTTGCTTTTTATCTTTCGATGTTTTATATTTGCAAAAACAAATCTACGAAATGGTCCGCAATTTCAACATACAGTCTTGGTGGTGGTGGCACCCGTTGACGCTCGTGAACAATGAGTGCGCCCCGTCGCATGTATGGTGAAATCACCGAAGATACACAGGAGCCCGTTGTTTACGAAAAGTAAGCAACGGTTTTTTCTTGCACGAATATTCAAAATACCGAATAATTCAAATTTCCAAACGCCATGAACACGAAAAAATTCTGCCTCGCCGAAAACCAGATGCCCACACAATGGTACAACATCGTGGCCGACATGCCCACGAAACCTCTTCCTCCCTTGGATCCCAAGACCAAAAAGCCCGTCACCAAGGAGCAGATGTGCACCATCTTTGCCGAAGAGCTCATCGATCAGGAGATGTCCACCGAGCGTTTCATCGACATCCCCGAAGAGGTGCAGGAGATCTACCGCATCTGGAGACCGACACCTCTGGTTCGTGCCACCGGACTCGAAAAGGCCCTCGATACCCCCGCTAAGATCTACTTCAAGAACGAGAGCGTCTCGCCCGTCGGCTCCCACAAGCCCAATACCGCCGTGCCGCAGGCCTACTACAACTACAAGCAGGGAATCAAGCATCTGACCACCGAAACCGGTGCCGGACAGTGGGGTGCCTCGATCGCCTTTGCCTCGAAGCACTTCGGAATCGATCTGCGGGTCTTCATGGTCAAGGTCAGCTACGACCAGAAACCCTATCGCCGGCTGATGATGAACACCTGGGGTGCCGAGTGTCTGGCTTCGCCCTCGACGCTTACCGAGTCGGGCCGTGCCGCCCTTGCGCGTGATCCGCATTGCTCGGGAAGTCTCGGTCTGGCGATCTCCGAGGCCGTCGAAATGGCATTGCGCCGTCCCGAAGACACGCGTTACTGCGTGGGCAGCGTTCTGAACCACGTGTTGTTGCATCAGACCGTCATCGGGCAGGAGGCCGTCACGCAGATGGAGATGGCCGATGCCGAACCCGACGTCGTGATCGGTTGCTTCGGCGGCGGCAGCAACTTCGCCGGCATCGGATTCCCGTTCCTGCGCAAGAACTTCACGGAAGGCAAGAAGATCCGCGTCGTGGCTGTCGAACCGGCAAGCTGTCCGAAACTTACGCGCGGAGAGTTCCAGTACGACTTCGGAGATGTGGCGGGCTTCACGCCGTTGATTCCGATGTACACCCTCGGCCACGACTTCCAGCCCTCGGACATCCATGCAGGAGGCCTTCGCTATCATGGTGCCGGGTCGATCGTCAGCCAGTTGCTCAAGGATGGCTTGATCGAGGCGCAGTCCGTGCCCCAGGTTGAGACTCTCGCTGCCGGCGTTCTCTTCGCCCAGACCGAAGGAATCATCCCCGCCCCGGAGTCGACCCACGCCATCGCCGCGGCGATTCGCGAGGCTCAGAAGGCCAAGGAGGAGGGTACTGAAAAGACCATTCTGTTCAATCTCTCGGGAACGGGTGTCATCGACCTTTATGCTTATGAGCAGTATCTGGCCGGAGCTTTGAAGGACTATGCTCCGACCGATGCGGAAATTGCAAAGACTGTCAATCAGTTGGAAAAGTTGATTTGAGGTGTCTGTTGAAGTGATGAAAAGAGCGGGCTGCACAAAGCAACCCGCTCTTTTTTTCGGATTCTGTTTTTGGATGTTTTTTATGGATCCGCATGGCCGATCCGGAAAAAGTTCGCACATCGAGGACCGTGAATCCAATACGAACCAAACGAGAACAACGGGCTTTTTAAGCTCGCAACACCAGGCCTTTAACCGGGTACTCCCAACGGCCGAAGCGCGGAAACCCTTCATTGCTACCTTCGCCCCTAAAACGGGCTTCTTAAGCCGGGGTTAAGAACGCGAGCCGAGCCAGAGGAAGATCATACCCACGAGGATGAAGGCCAGATCGACGGCCTTCGACCGCAGGTTCCGTTCGTGGAAGAGCATCGCGCCGCACAGGAACGACACCACCACCGAACCCCGCCGGATCATCGAGACGATCGAGATCATCGCATCCGGCTCCCGCAGGGCGTAGAGGTAGGCGAAGTCGGCCAGCGTCAGAAAGATGGAGATCAACGGGATGGCCCAACTCCACCGGAACGGCGTCGTGCGCCCCCGACGCGGCAACCACAGCACGGCAACCACCACGGTCATCATCAGAAACTGGTAGAGGTTGTACCAGCTCTGCACGAAGACCGGGTCGAGGCGTGTCATGATGTATTTGTCGTAGAGACCGCTTACGGCCCCCGTGACGGCCGCCAGCGCAATGAAGAGAATCCAGAGGTTGTGCGTGAAGTCAACGCCCTCGCGGCGGCTCGAACGGCTCAGCAGAAACAACGAGACCATGGCCAGTGCGACTCCGATCCATTGATAGAGGTTCAGGCGCTCGCCGAAGAGCAGAAACGCTCCGACAAGTACCATGACGGGGCGTGTGGCGTTGATCGGGCCTACGATCGTGATCGGAAGGTGTTTCATGCCGAAATAACCGAAGATCCACGACGTGAGGACGATTACCGACTTGAGGATCACCAGTCCATGGGCTGTCGCCGTACCGGGCGTCGTGGCAAGGACCGTATGGTCGAACCATCCCCAGCCGAACTCAGCCGAAAGAATCGCCGGAACGAAGAACAGGGTGGAAAACAGGGTGTTGAGCAGCAGCACCGGAAGCACTGCATTATTTGTCAGGGCCTGTTTTTTGGCCACATCGTAAAGGCCGAGCAGCGCGGCCGAGGTAAAGGCAAGGGTCAACCACATGGCTGAAGAGAAAAGATATGAAAGGGAAAGTGTTAAAAGGGTTAAAGGGTTGAAGGGGAGGGTGACGTTAGGAGTGGGGCGCTTCCGGTTCGCCAAAACGAAAGGAAGGCGGCACGCTGGCCGCCTTCGTCCGGATAGGGTAGTCGCCTATTTGATCTGGTCGCTGTAGACGGCACCCGGCAGGTCGTGCAGGTTGTAGCGCGAGGCCATCGACATGCCGTAGGCTCCGGCCGACTTGATTGTCAGCAGGTCGCCCCGCTGTGTCGTGCGCAGCGTTACGTTCTCGTCGAAGACGTCCGTCGATTCGCACGCCGTGCCCACGACCGTATATTTCGTCCGCGGGGCATCGTCCGCCGCCGTGATGTTCTCGATGTTGTGGTACGAGCCGTACAGCGCCGGACGGATCAGTTCGGTCATCGAGGCATCGACGATCAGCAGCCGCCGTCCCGTGGCTGTTGTCTTGTTGAAGAGCACCGTCGTGATCAGTTCGCCGCACTCGGCAACGATCGACCGCCCGAATTCGAAGTGCACCTCCCGGTCGCCTACGCGAAGGTGGTTGTGCACGATCGAGAACAGCGACGCGAAGTTCGGGATCGGCTCGTTCTCCGGAACGTCGTAGTTCACACCCAGACCGCCGCCCACGTCCACGAAACGGAGTTCGAAGCCCAGGCGTTCGAGGTTTTCGACAATGACGTTCACCTTGTTGCACATGTTTTCGAAGACGTGCAGCTCGCGGATTTGCGAACCGATGTGCAGGTGGAGGCCCACAACGCGGAGATGTTGGAACGTGCGGATCTCTTCGGCATGCTCAAGCACCTCTTCATATGAAATTCCGAACTTGCTGTCGGCCTGTCCCGTATCGATACAGTGGTTCGTCTTCGGGTCGATGTCCGGGTTGATGCGGAGGGCGATCTCCGTCACCTTGCCCGCTTCGGCGGAAAACCGGTCCACAAGCTCCAGTTCCTGGATCGATTCGCAGTTGATCGCCAGGATGCCCTGCTCGATGGCGTAGCGAAGCTCCTTGTCCCGTTTGCCGACACCCGCATAGACGATTCCCTTCGGGTCGAAGCCCGCCTCGATCGCCTTGCGAAGCTCGTTCCCGCTCGCGCAGTCGATGCCGAGGCCGTATTCGCGGATGATTCCCAGCAGGTGGTCGTCGTAGTTCGCCTTGATGGCGTAATGCACCTTGTAGCCGTATTTGTTCGACTCCGACACGACGCTCTCCAGCGTCTGCCGCAGCAAGGAGGTGTCGTAAAGATAGAACGGGGTCTCATAGTCCCGGAGCTTGGATGCGATCTGTCTGCTTAACATACTAACCTGAACTTAACCTGTTTGTCGTTCGCAAATGTAAATATTTTTAATTATTTTTACAAATCCTTTTGCCCGCCAATTCCCTTTTAATTCAAAATATTTAGTATCTTTGCCTGAGATTTTATCCGCTTTTATGAAAAATATCCGCAACTTTTGCATCATAGCCCATATCGATCACGGGAAATCCACGCTCGCAGACCGCCTGCTGGAAAAAACCATCACGCTGAACCGGCGCGAAATGCAGGCCCAGGTGCTCGACGACATGGACCTCGAACGCGAAAAGGGTATCACCATCAAGAGCCATGCCATCCAGATGGAGTACACGGCCCGCGACGGACAACGATATACGCTCAATCTGATCGACACCCCGGGGCATGTCGACTTCTCCTACGAGGTCTCCCGGGCCATCGCCTCCTGCGAAGGGGCGCTGTTGGTCGTCGATGCCACGCAGGGTATTCAGGCCCAGACCATCTCGAATCTCTATCTGGCCGTCGGACACGACCTCGAAATCGTCCCCGTCCTGAACAAGATCGACATGGAGTCCGCCATGATCGACGAAGTGAAGGATCAGATCATCGATCTGATCGGCTGCAAGGAGGAGGATATCCTCCTCGCTTCGGGAAAAACCGGACAGGGCGTCGAGGAGGTGCTCGAGGCCATCGTCGAACGCATTCCTGCGCCCAAGGGCGATGAAAATGCTCCGCTGCAGGCGCTGATCTTCGATTCGGTGTTCAACCCCTTCCGCGGCATCATCGCCTATTTCCGCGTCTTCAACGGCAAGATCCGAAAGGGCGAACACGTCAAGTTCTTCAACACCGGAAGCGAATACGATGCCGACGAGGTGGGGGTACTGAAACTCAAGATGCAGCCCCGCGACGAAATCCGCGCCGGAGACGTGGGGTATATCTGCTCGGGAATCAAAAATTCGGCCGACGTCAAGGTCGGAGATACGATCACCTCGGTGGCCAATCCCGCAAAGGAGGCTATCGCCGGATTCGAGGACGTGAAGCCCATGGTCTTTGCCGGAGTCTATCCCGTCGAGGCCGACCAGTATGAGGATCTGCGGGCCTCGCTCGAAAAGTTGCAGCTCAACGACGCCTCGCTGACCTTCGATCCCGAGAGTTCGCTGGCGCTCGGTTTCGGATTCCGCTGCGGATTCCTCGGGCTGCTCCACATGGAGATCATCCAGGAGCGCCTCTACCGCGAATTCGATATGGATGTCATCACCACGGTTCCGAACGTCTCCTACCGTGTGACCACCACCCAGGGCGACGTCGTCGAGGTCCACAACCCTTCGGGACTGCCCGAAATCACCAAGATCGCAAAGATCGAGGAGCCCTACATCCTTGCGCAGATCATTACGAAGGCCGAGTTCCTCGGAAACGTCATCAAGCTCTGCATCGACAAGCGCGGCGTGATGAAAAACCAGACCTTCATTACGCAGGACCGCGTGGAGGTCAACTTCGACATGCCCCTCTCGGAGATCGTCTTCGATTTCTACGACAAGCTCAAGAGTATCTCCAAGGGCTATGCCTCGTTCGACTACCATCGCACGGGATTCCAGCTCTCGAAACTCGTCAAGCTCGATATCCTGCTCAACGGAGAACCCGTCGACGCCCTCTCGTCGCTCACATACACCGATCATGCCTACGATTTCGGCCGCAAGATGTGCGAAAAACTCAAGGAGTTGATTCCCCGTCAGCAGTTCGATATCGCCATTCAGGCCGCCATCGGAGCCAAGATCATCGCCCGTGAAACCGTCAAGGCCGTCCGTAAGGACGTAACGGCCAAATGTTACGGCGGCGACATCTCCCGCAAGCGCAAGCTCCTCGAAAAACAGAAAAAGGGCAAAAAGCGCATGCGGCAGATCGGTAACGTCGAAGTCCCCCAGTCGGCATTCCTCGCCGTTTTGAAAATGGATTGACAACCATGAAGAAAACCATCATCGACCTCTTCGAGGCCTCCGTCGAAAAGTATGGCGGAAAGACTTTCCTGCTCGAAAAACGACACCACAAGTTCGAGCCCACGACCTATGCCGAAACCAAGGAGCTCGCTCTCGAGGTCGGAGCAGGACTTGCCTCCGTGGGAATCCGTCCCGGAGACAAGGTCGCCATTCTGGCCGAAGGATCCAATGCCTGGATCATCTCCGAATTGGGCCTCTTCTATGCCGGCGCGATCAGCGTGCCGCTGTCGGTGAAACTCGAAGAGTCGAACGACCTGCTCTTCCGCCTGCGCCATGCCGAAGTCAAGGCCATTTTCGTCTCGAAGTATCAGCTGCCCAAGATCCGCCGCATCCGTGCCGAGCTGCCCGAGGTGGAGCATATCATCGTCTTCGGGCATATTCCGCTCGAGTCGGGCGAAACCGCCTACGGAACCCTGAGGCGTCTGGGCCGCGACTACCTCTCGAAACACAAGGAGGAGTTTTTGAAAATCGGGCAGGCCATTCAGAACGACGACTACGCCACGATCACCTACACGTCCGGAACCACGGCCGATCCCAAAGGCGTCGTCCTTACGCACCGCAACTACACGGCCAACGTCGAGCAGTCGCTCTCGCGTATCGACATCCCGCCTCATTACCGCACGCTCATTATCCTGCCGCTGGATCACTGTTTCGCCCATGTCGTCGGATTCTACATCATGATCGCCTGCGGTGCTTCGGTCGCCACCGTGCAGATCGGAAAGACACCGATGGAGACCCTCAAAAACATTCCGCTCAACATCCGTGAGGTGCAGCCCCATTTCCTGCTGTCGGTGCCTGCGCTGGCCAAGAACTTCCGCAAGAATATCGAAAATTCGATCCGCGCAAAGGGCCCCTTCATCGAAAAACTATTCCATTTGGCGCTGAAGGTCGACTATGCCTACAACTGCGACGGGTATGGTAAAGGGCATGGATGGCGCTTCCTGTTGAAACCGTTGGTGTCGTTGTTCGATGTCGTGCTTTTCCGCAAGGTGCGCGAGGCGTTCGGTGGCTGCATGAAGTTCTTCGTGGGCGGCGGCGCGCTGCTCGATGCCGAGTTGCAGCGCTTCTTCTACGCCATCGGTATTCCGATGTTCCAGGGGTATGGTCTTTCGGAGGCTACGCCCGTCATCTCGACCAACTCGCCGAAATATCATTGGCACCGTTTCGGATCCTCGGGCAAGATCCTTATCCCGCTCGAACTGAAGATTCTCGACGAGCAGGGTCACGAGGTGCCGCGCGGACAGAAGGGCGAAATCGTCATCCGCGGCGAGAACGTCATGGCCGGTTATTGGAAGAATCCCGTGGCAACGGCTGAGGTCATTCGCGACGGCTGGCTCCATACCGGGGACATGGGGTATGTCTCGGAGGATGAGTTTCTTTATGTGCTGGGGCGTTTCAAGAGTCTGTTGATCGCCTCGGACGGCGAAAAGTACAGCCCCGAAGGGATGGAGGAGGCCATTGTCGACAAGTCGCCCTACATCGATCAGATTATCATTCACAACAACCAGAGCCCGTTTACGGGTGCTATTGTCGTGCCGAATGCGGAGGCTTTGCGTCGCGAACTCGGGCAACGCAAGGTGGCTGAAGAGGAGCGTCCGGTGGCCGCTGCGCGTTTGCTGGCTGTCGAGATCGAAAAATACCGGGCGGGAGGCGTTTATGCAGGAGAGTTCCCGGAGCGTTGGCTTCCGGCCGGGCTGGCCATTGTCGATGAGGCGTTCACCGAGCAGAACGGATTGGTAAACAGTACGATGAAGATTGTCCGGGCTAAAGTCGAGGAGCACTTCAAGGATCGGATCGACTATCTCTATACGCCCGAAGGCAAGGCGGTGGAGAATGCTGAGAATCTGAAATCGCTGAAAAAATTGATTGGCTAAGGTGTTTTTTTGAGGCCGCAGGCTTGACATTTCAAAAATTCGGAGTATCTTTGTACTCCGTAACGCGGAAATAGCTCAGTCGGTAGAGCATCAGCTTCCCAAGCTGAGGGTCGCGGGTTCGAATCCCGTTTTCCGCTCCAGAGGGGGCCAGAAAGGAAACCCGAAAGAAAGCAAAAAGCCTTGTATATCAGCGATATGCAAGGCTTTTTCTTATATTCTCCTACTCCTGTTGAAGCAAAAGGCAGCAAACATTTTACGCCTTCATCGTGACCTTTTTTCGGTCCGGGCAAAATAGGTCACGATTTGGTTATATTTCGCTGATTTGCATCATCTTACCCTGCAACATCCCGGTGCTGAAGACGTTTTATTTACTCAAAAACCAAGCAGCCATGTTGCCACGAACCACCTTCAGCGTCGTCTTCTTCTGCAAGAAGACCAAAGTCACGAAAAAGGGCAAGGCCCCGATCTATGCCCGCATCACCACGACCGGCCA
>CALUJN010000057.1 GCA_944320985.1 uncultured Alistipes sp.
GGCCGTTGACGATCAGCTGGCTCTTCTCGACATTGTAGTCGATCTCGCCCTTGAACTGGCCGTGCATCGTGTCGTATTTCAGCATGTAAGCCAGGTAATCTACCGGGCAGAGGTCGTTGATACCTACGATCTCATACTTGTCAGTCTGCGTGCAGGCAGCACGGAAAACCATACGGCCGATACGACCGAAGCCGTTGATACCGATTTTGATAGTTGCCATAATGTTTTGAATTATTTGTTAATAAAACCTTGCGTTATTTTTTTCACAGCGCAAAAGTACATACTTTAAATATTATACGCAAATAAAAATTTAATTTTTTTACTATCACCTGCCGGCCCGCTTCCGATCACCTCGCATGTCGCCATGCCGACAGCGCTCCGGAGCTTCGTTCCGCCCATCCGCCGAGCGGTCGTCGAAGGCCTTCGCCGCTCTTCACGTCCCCGGCTCTTCACGCTCCCAGCCCTTCACACTCTCCAGCTCTTCACACTCTCCAGCCCCTTCTCGCTCCCGGCCCTTCTCGCTCCCGGCCCTTCACTCCCCCCCCCGGCTATCTGGCTGCGGCTTTCGCACGCTTGGCCATGGCCGACGCGAAGACGAATTCGTTCAGCTCCCGGTTCTCGGCATGGAGGATCTCCTCTTTGGTCCCCTCCCACCATTTGCGGCCATCGTGGATATACACAATTTTCTCGCCGATCTCCATCACCGAATTCATGTCGTGGGTGTTGATGATCGTCGTCATGCCGTATTCGTGGGTGATCTCGTGGATCAGATTGTCGATGACGATCGAGGTCTGCGGATCCAGGCCCGAATTGGGCTCGTCGCAGAACAGGTAGCGCGGATTCATCACGATGGCCCGCGCAATGGCCACCCGCTTGATCATACCGCCCGAAAGTTCGGCCGGATAGAGGTGATTGGCATTCTCCAGCCGCACGCGACGCAGGCAGAAATCCACCCGCTCGAGCTTTTCACGCTCGCTCTGCTGCGTGAAGAGATCGAGGGGCAGTTTGACGTTCTCCTCGACGGTCGACGAATCCAGCAGCGCTCCACCCTGAAAGATCATGCCGAGGTCCTTGCGGATGGCCTTGCGCTCCCGGAAGCCGAGTCGGGAAAAGTTCACCTCGTCGTACCACACATCCCCCGAATCGGGTTCGTGAAGACCGACGAGCGTCTTCAACAGCACGGTCTTGCCCGAGCCGCTGCGTCCGATGATGAGGTTCGTCTTCCCGGTTTCGAACTCCACCGAGATGTCGTTCAGCACCACCCGCCCGTCAAACGACTTGACGATATGTTCGGCACGTATCATATCAGCAGTACTTGTGTCAGTATCAGGTCGAAGAGCAGAATCACCACGCAGCTCACCACCACGGCCCGCGTCGAGGCCACACCGACCGCCAGCGAATTGCCGCGGGCGTTGTAGCCGAAGAAGGCCGAGATCGAGGTGATGATGTAGGCGAAGAAGACCGTCTTGATGAGCGTATAGGTGATCGAGTAGGGGCGGAAATCCATCAGCAGGCCCTCGACATAGTCGGCCGGGATCATGATGCCCGTGGCGGCGGAGATGAGCCATCCGCCGATGATACCGATCAGGATCGAGAGGATCGTCAGGAAGGGGAAGAAGATCATCGCGGCGATGATCTTCGGCAGGATGAGGTACGAGGCCGAGTTGACCCCCATGATCTCCAGGGCGTCGATCTGCTCGGTGATCCGCATCGTGCCGATCTCGGAGGCGATGCTCGAACCGACCTTGCCGGCCAGGATCAGCGCCACGACCGCCGAGGAGAACTCCAGGATCATCGTCTCGCGCGTGGCGTAGCCGATGAGCGACTGCGGGATGAAGGGCGATTCAAGGTTGATCGACATCTGCAGGGTGATCACCGCGCCGATGAAGATCGAAATGATGGCCGTCAGTCCGATCGAGTTGACACCCAGCGCATCCATCTCGAAGATGATCCGCCGACGGTAGATCGCAGCCTTCTCGGGACGGGAAAAGACCTTCCCCATCAAGATGAAATAGCGCCCTATGAGTCCGAAAACCCGTAACATGTCAGTTCTTCTCCTCTTCGAAATCGATATAATCGCCCACGTCCTTCGAGACGCGTTTCTCGGGGGCACCGGGCGTTTTGTGCACCCGCACTTCCCCCTCGCGGCCTGCGCCCCGAGGCTCCTCGCGCGTAAAAGGCGAGCCGAAGCCCCCTGCACCCTGCCGGGCGTCGAAGCCGCCGCCGAACTGCTCCTCCATCTGCTTGCGGGCCCGGTAGATCCGCCAGCGGAAAAGCAGCATCAGCACCACAATCAAAAGAATCAGTCCCATCAGAAAATAAAGTATGAAGAGGGCGATGCCCTTCAGCAGGGCCGGAGCCCCCACCGCCAATACCAGAATGACAAGCGTCGTGAGCGGATTGCGCTGCACGAAACCCACCACCGAATCGATGATCGCCATCAAGAAATTCATTCCTTTTCCGGTTTTCCTGTTTTACCGCATCCTCCGCAAAGAGCGTGCAAGCCCCCGGTCCAGCCAGTCCCTGTCAAGCCCCGTCGGGAAGATTATCTTTGCAAAGGTAGCGAAAATTATGCGTATTTCAATTAAATGTCGTAAATTTGGTGCTCGAAAACAAATCTCATCCCAAATATGTTAACGCCTCTGACTGCCATCTCGCCCGTCGACGGACGCTACCGTAACAAAACGGAAAAACTGGCGGATTATTTTTCCGAACAGGCCCTGATTCGCTACCGAATCCGTGTCGAAGTAGAGTATTTCATCTCGCTGTGCGAACTTCCGCTGCCGCAACTGGCCGGCATCGACCCTGCAAAATTCGCCGAACTGCGCAGGCTCTACGCCGATTTCTCAACCGCCGACGCCGAACGCGTCAAGGAGATCGAAGCGGTCACGAACCACGACGTCAAGGCCGTCGAATACATCATCAAGGAGAAGATGGACGCCCTGGGGCTTGCCGCCTACAAGGAGTTCGTCCATTTCGGCCTCACGTCGCAGGACATCAACAACACGGCCATCCCCCTCTCGCTCAAGGAGGCCATGACGGGTGTCTACTACCCGGCCGTCGAGGAGGTACGCGACAAACTGGACTTCTTCGCCCGCGAGTGGCGCACGATCCCGATGCTGGCCCGCACGCACGGACAACCCGCTTCGCCCACGTCGCTCGGCAAGGAGTTTTCGGTATTCGTCGAGCGACTCGAGAAGCAGCTGGTCATGTTGCACGATATCGCCGTTCCTGCCAAGTTCGGAGGGGCCACGGGCAACTTCAACGCCCACCACGCCGCCTATCCCGAGATCGACTGGGTGGCTTTCGCCAACCGCTTCGTCAACGAAAAACTGGGACTCTGCCGCTCGCAGTACACCACGCAGATCGAACACTATGACAACCTGGCGGCGATCTTCGACAACATGAAGCGCATCGACACCATCCTGATCGACCTCTCGCGCGACATGTGGACCTACATTTCGATGGAGTACTTCAAGCAGCAGATCAAGGCCGGCGAGGTCGGATCGAGCGCCATGCCCCACAAGGTCAACCCGATCGATTTCGAGAACGCCGAGGGCAACTTCGGCATCGCCAATGCCCTCTTCGAGCACCTCTCGTCGAAACTCCCCGTCTCGCGTCTGCAGCGCGACCTCACCGACTCGACCGTGCTGCGCAACGTCGGCGTACCGGTAGCCCACGCCGTCATCGCCCTGCAATCGCTGATGAAGGGGCTTGGCAAGATAATCCTCAACCGCGAGGCGCTGGAGCACGACCTGGAGCAGAACTGGGCCGTCGTGGCCGAGGGCATTCAGACGATTCTGCGCCGCGAAGGCTACCCGAAGCCCTACGAGGCGCTGAAGGCACTCACTCGCACCAACACCCACATCACGCGCGAGGCGATCGCCGCGTTCATCGAGACGCTCAACGTCTCCGAGGAGGTGAAACAGGAGCTGCGCGCCCTCTCACCCTCGACCTACACGGGCGTCTTCCGCTGCTAACGCCTCCGGACCATGAACTGCGACCTGATCGTTTTCGGAGCACTCTTTCTGCTCCTCATCGGAATGGGCGGATTGCTGCTCACGGGCCGCGGGGCCTGGCTGATTGCCGGCTACAACACAATGCCGAAGAAGGAACGGGAGCGTTACGACAAACGGGCTCTGTGCTGCTTCATGGGCAAGTTGATGTTCTTCTGCGCCGCCTGTCTGCTCCTGATGGGGGCCGACGAGGTGTGGCCCGGACGGGGATTGTGGCTCGCGGGAACGATCTGGCTGGTGATCGGAGCGGTCGGAGCGGTGATCTACGCCAATACGGGCGGACGGTTCCTGAAGAAAAACGGCCCGAAGGAGCCTTGAAACGCAAGAGTTCTTGAAGAAGAGGCCCGACACCGGGAGAAAAATTTCCACAGGGGAGGGGCTGAGAAGCGCCCCGCAGATCGGCATATATACAACAGGCCCAAGAATACCCCGAAAGAGCCGCCGACGGATTTGATCCGTCGGCGGCTCCTGTTTTGGCACGCACTTTGCCCTTTTCTGAATCAGCTGCGGGTCAGCAACCGCAGTGAGGTTTCTTCATTTATTTAAGTTTGGGTTAGTAGTTTAGGAGGGCAATCCTCCGAAGGCAGCAGGCAATCGCGAGATTCCCTGCTGTTTTTGTGTATGGACCGCACGCTCCCCCGAAAAGGGCACTTCTACCGTCCTCTTTCACCTCCGGTCCCGCTCCGGCTCCCGGCCTCTGCCCGGTTCCGCCCCTCCCCGGCCTTCGCCGTCCTTCTTGCCATCTCCACTCCGCCCTTCACCAGCTCTTCGCCAATCCGCGTGTCACCTACCGGATCCCGGCACCCTGCGACCTCCGTCCTTAAAACTCGATCGTCACCCCAAGCGTCGGGAGCAGCGTACCGCTCACCTGCTCAAGAGGCTTCATCCTGTACTTCTGCTGTTCGACCGGAGCCTCCGGGTTCTCGATTTCGCCGGTCGACATCCAGACGTCGGGCGAACGGTATTTGCTCACCGTGACGTTCTGCAGGTCGATGTAGAAGCCCAGCATGAAGCGTTTGAAATAGAAGACCTTGTCCAGTCGGATGTCGAGCTGGGCAAAGGCATCGAGGCGTTCGGCGTTGTAACGGCCGTAATCGTAATAGGGGCGTCCCTGGGCATCCCAGGCCGTGACGAGCGAAGACTTGACCAGATCGTAGGGCGTATAGGGAGCTCCGCCCACCGCGCTCAGTTTGGCCCCGAAACTCCAGTTGCGCGGGAAGTCGTAGGTTCCGCTCAGATTCACCACAAAGCGGTTGTCCCAGGCCGAGGCGATCCACGGCGCCGAGGTATCGTTCCGGTACTCCGAACGATAGAGCGTTACCGATCCCACAACGTTGACCTTTCCGGGAATCTGCCACCGTGCCATCGCCTCCACTCCGTAGGCGCGCCCCTGGGCCGAGGAGATCAGCGCCTCGTTACCCACCGTGCCGTAATCGGCCCCCTTGCACGAGAGCGGGATCCCGTCGGCAAGCGACAAAGGCACATCCCCGTAACGCTTGTAGAAAGCCTCGAGCGTCACGATCAGCCGGTCCCGATGGCGCCAGTCAAAGCCGGCGCTGACGGTCCCGACACGCATGTATTCCAGCGAGCGATTCACGAGGCGGTCCTCCTCCTTGAAGCCCAGCGCCGTATAGGGAGGCAGCTGGTAGTAGAGCCCGGCACTGCCGCTGACCGACCACGCCTCGCTCAACGCATAGGAGACCGAGGCCCGGGGCGAAAGCTGCCGCCAGAAACGGGCCATGTGCTCCGAATAGTCGCAGCCGTCGGTACGCAATCCTGCCGAAGCGGTCAAGCGCTTGTCCCGGGAGGCGTACTCCGCCGAGACAAAAGCCCCCCAACCGAAAATACCCAGACGGGTATGATAGTCGGAGAGCATCGATTGATCGGCTACGTAGAGCCGTTGGAACGTTCCGTTCGTATAGCCGGACCAGGTCAGTTCGACCCCTTCGCGCAGGGTCCAGCAACCGAGATAGGTGCGGTTTTCGCCGCGCAACGTGCTCTTCTGCTCGACGGAACGCAGACGAAGTGTCAGATTCTCCTCCGAGGAGGAGTCGTTGTTGCGGTATTTCAGATTGCGGTTGTTCAGGTAGTTGTGGCTCAGCGTCACGGTCTGCACGTGGCGGCCGGCATAGTGACGCCACACGGCGCCAACCGTAAAGGTCTCCTGCTGGATACGGGGCAGATAGCTCAACAGATATTGGGCATCCTCCCCCTCTTCGTCGACGTTGAGTTTCATGTTGTCGATGCCAGCCAGAGCCAGAACGGTCAGCTCGTCCCGTTCCGTGAGGCGGCTCTTGACCTTCACCTGCCCGTCGATGTAGTTCGGCAGGAAGGGAAGACCAAGCATTTTGAACAGCAGCTGCAGGTAGGATTGCCGCAACGAAAAAAGACAGGTCGTCTTTTCTCCGATATGCCCGCTGCCGCTCACGCCCACCTCCGAGGCTCCCAGCGTCGCCTTGAAAGTCTGCTTTTCGGGGTTGCCGTCACGCAGCCGGAAGTCCAGCACGGAGCTCAAGGCCCCGGCCCGATCCGCCGGAAAGGCGCCCGTATAGAAGCTGATCTCCCGCACCAGATCGGCATTGACGATACTTACCGGACCGCCCGTTGCCCCCTGCGTCGCGAAGTGATTGATGTTCGGAATCTCGACACCATCCATATAGAATTTGTTCTCCGAAGGTCCGCCTCCGCGCACGATCAGGTCGTTGCGGTAGCCGACGGGCGAAAAGGAGACCCCCGGATAGGAGCGCACGATGCGCGAAACGTCGCGGTTCGACCCGGGGCTCTTCTCGATCTCCTGCAATCCGATAACCTTCAGACTCACGGGGCTCTCGGCCGTTACGCGGAAGGGGGTTGGGCGCACCGTCACGGCTTCGACCTGTGTAGCATCCTCATCGAGTTCGACCTCGATGAAGGGTGTGGCCGCCGAGACCATATATTCAGGAGTGGTCTGACTCTTGTAGCCCACCGATGAAACGGTCAGACGCCAGATTCCGGGCTTGATGTGCTCGAGCCGGAAACGACCCAGCGAGTCGGTCGAAACACCCGTCCGCTCCTGCCCGGCCAGCACCACTGCAGCATAAGGTATGGGTTCACGGCTCAGCCGGTCAATCACCCGGCCGCTGACCGGATAGGTATTCGACCGAGCCCTCAAACCGGGAGGTGTCAGCACGAGCAGCATCGTCAAGAAATACAAAAAATTAACTCTCAACTTCATTTCATCAAGCAAAAAACGCTACGAAAAACCACAAGAATCGGGCAAAAACAAAAACCACCCCGCAAAAGAGGTGGCGATTGGTGGGAGCTGAGGGATTCGAACCCCCGACCCTCTGCTTGTAAGGCAGACGCTCTGAACCAGCTGAGCTAAGTTCCCGAAAACTCTCCCTTGCGGGAAAGTGGGTAATATGAAGACGGCCCTGCGGCCGAAAGGGGCCGCACGCCATCGCGGCGGCCTGGTGGGAACAAGCGGATTTGAACCGCTGACCTCCTGCCTGTCAAGCAGGCGCTCTGAACCAACTGAGCTATGCTCCCTTCACAAAAAAACCACCTGCATTGCTGTAAGTGGTCGATACCTTGTGGGAGCTGAGGGATTCGAACCCCCGACCCTCTGCTTGTAAGGCAGACGCTCTGAACCAGCTGAGCTAAGCTCCCCTAAAAAATGGCTTGGGACTGCAAAGGCTATCTTTCGATTGCATCGACGACCCGGACCGTTCAACGAATCACGCCGCACCGTTTCCGGCTACGGGTTTTCCTGTATTCCCATCTTGGACCGCCCCTTGCAGGCGTTTTGGAAAGAACCTTATACGCAACCCTCGCGCATCTGCGCCTGAACAAGGACTTGAACCTAGGACCCCATGATTAACAGTCATGTGCTCTAACCAACTGAGCTATTCAGGCATTCGATCACGGATGTTTTACCGTTTTCGTGGTGCAAATGTATAGCAAATTTTCATTCCTGCAAAATTTTCATCTATTTTTTTTGCAAAAAAAGTATCTTTGCAAAACCTCATCAACGCGAAACAACCATGCGGAAAATATCCATATCGTTCATTCTGTTGCTGTTATGCAGCACCATAGCATATGCGCAGGACGGATTGGTCTTTGAGCCCGCCGTCTGGGACTTCGGAGAGATCCGCGAAGCCGACGGACCGGTCAGCCACACCTTCACGGGCGAGAACCGGAGCGGCAAGCCGCTGGTGATCCTCGACGTCGTCACCTCCTGCGGCTGCACGGTCCCCCGTTTCTCGAAACAGCCGATCCTCTCCGGCGGCAAGACCGAAATCACCGTCACCTACGATCCGACGAACCGCCCGGGCGTCTTCTCGAAGGAGCTGACCGTCTATTCGAGCGACCGGAAAAAGATTGCCACCCTGACCGTCCACGGGACCGTCACCCCTCGGCCCAAAAGCATCGAAGAGCTCTACCCCATAGATGCCGGCGGCGGGCTGCGCCTGACCACCACACTCAACGCCTTTGCCTACATTCATGCCGGGCACCCCGTCCAGGGCGCCTTCGGATATGCGAACACCTCCGACCGCACGATCCGCCTCGAGCTGCGCCCGCAGACAACCAGCGGACTGCTCCACGCGGAAGCCCCGACGACGATCGAGCCGGGCGAACGGGGTTCGATCAACATCTCGTACCTCAACCCCACGGAACAGCCTCACTACGGCACCATAAAAGATGCGCTGGAGCTCTTCGTCAACGGCCGCACGAACGGAACGACCCTCGTCTCGCACGGGATCGGCGTAGATCCGGCTCCGGATATCGACGAAAAGCAACTCCCGAAAAGCGAATATTCGAAAAATATCCTTAAATTCGGCGTTGTAAAGCACACGGAATCCCTGCAAAGGCTCTCCTTCACCCTCTCGAACACAGGATCGGCCGAGCTCGTCGTACGGGCCGTCGAAGGAGAGGGGCACGTTGCCACGACGCTCGCACCCGGAACCCGGGTCGCTCCGGGCGGCAGCTTTCAGATCGAGGTCATGCTGGATCCCGGCGCACAGGAGTACGGCGTGATGAGCGAGCATCTCCTCATCGTAACCAATGATCCGGTGCGCCCCATGCGGAGAATCCGGGTGACGGCAATTATCGAAGAGTGATTCACACAAAACACAGACATAATGTATCCCATTCTTGAAAAAAGGCTCCTCGCCGAAGGAATCTGGCTGATGAAGGTCCACGCCCCGCGCGTCGCCCATGCGGCACTGCCCGGACAATTCGTCATCGTACGCGTCGACAAGCACGGCGAGCGCATTCCGCTCACGATCTCCGACTTCGATGCCGCCGAAGGCAGCGTCACCATCGTCACACAGGCCATCGGGGCCTCGACGCGCAAGATCTGCGCGCTGGAACAGGGCGAGGCGCTGGCCGATTTTGCCGGACCGCTGGGCCGCCCCTCGGAGTTCGTGCACATGCCGCTCGAAGAGCTCCGGCAGCGCCGTTACCTCTTTGTGGCCGGCGGAGTGGGCACCGCCCCGATCTATCCGCAGGTCAAATGGCTCAAGGAGCACGGCGTGCGGGCCGATGTCATCATCGGGGCCAAGAACAGCCGCATGCTGATCTACACCGATGCCATGCGCAAGGTGGCCGAAAAGCTCTACATCGCCACGGACGACGGTTCGGAAGGCTTCAAGGGCATGGTAACGGGGCTCATCGAAGAGCTCGTCGGGAAACAGGGCGAACACTATGACGAATGCGTGGCCATCGGTCCGATGATCATGATGAAGTTCGTGGCCCTGACGACCCGCAAGTACGCTCTGAAGACGACCGTTTCGCTCAATGCGCTGATGGTCGACGGGACGGGCATGTGCGGCGCCTGCCGCGTGACGGTCGGCGGCCGGACCCGCTTTACGTGCGTCGACGGCCCGGAGTTCGACGGACACGAGGTCGATTTCGACGAGGCGATGCGCCGTCAGGGGATGTACCGTACCCAGGAGCAGCGCGCCGCAGCCATCGAGGCCGAGCGCGAGGCCGGACACGTATGCAGAATCGGATTGGACAAATAAAACAACAGGCTAAGAACATGGCAAACAAGATACCGCGCGTACCGGTGCGCGAACAGGATCCGGCAATCCGGGCAACCAACTTCGAGGAGGTCTGCTACGGATACAATCAGGAAGAGGCAATCCTCGAGGCGTCGCGCTGTCTGCGCTGCAAGAAGCCCCGCTGCGTGGAGGCATGTCCCGTAGGGATCAACATTCCGGAGTTCATCGCGGCGCTGCACGAAGGCCGGTTGCAGGAGGCTGCCGACATCATCTCCGAGGACAGTTCGCTGCCCTCGATCTGCGGACGCGTCTGCCCGCAGGAGACCCAGTGCGAAGGTTCGTGTATCCTCGGCATCAAGGGCGAGCCGGTGGCCATCGGCAAGTTGGAGCGTTTCGTCGGCGACTGGAAACTCGAGCACGACACGGCGCCGAAGACCCCGGCACCCCGCAACGGCCGCAAGGTGGCCGTCATCGGCAGCGGCCCGGCCGGTCTGGCGTGCGCCAGCGACCTGGCCCGCATGGGTTACGGCGTGAAGATTTTCGAAGCGCTGCACGAGGCGGGCGGCGTACTGGTCTACGGCATTCCGGAGTTCCGGTTGCCGAAACAGCGCATCGTGGCCCGCGAAATCGAAGAGGTGAAGGCGCTGGGCGTGGAGATCGAGACCGACGTGATCGTGGGACGCACGGTGACGATCGACTCGCTGATGGACGAAGAGGGCTACGACGCCGTCTTCATCGGTTCGGGGGCCGGTCTGCCGCGCTTCATGGGTATTCCGGGCGAGAACCTCAACGGGGTGGTCTCGGCCAATGAATTCCTCACGCGCGCCAACCTGATGCACGCCTACGACGCCGAATACGACACGCCGATCTATGTCGGGCAACGCGTCGTGGTGGTCGGAGGCGGCAACGTAGCAATGGTCGCCGTGCGCACGGCCAAACGCCTCGGTGCCGAGGCGACGATCGTCTACCGCCGCTCGGAGAAGGAGCTTCCGGCCCGGGTCGAGGAGGTACACCATGCCCGCGAGGAGGGTATCTGCTTTCGCATGCTGACCAACCCCACGGAGGTGTTGGGCGACGAACGCGGATGGGTCAAGGGCGTGCGCTGCGTGGAGATGGAGCTGGGCGAGCCCGACGAGAGCGGACGACGCTCGCCGGTTGTAAAACCCGGCTCGGAATTTGAGATCGACTGCGACGTGGTGATCATGGCGCTGGGGACCTCCCCCAACCCGCTGCTGGCCGCCACGACCGAAGGGCTCGAAACCTCGCGTCGCGGATGCATCACGGCCGACGAGCACGGTGCCACGACCCGAAAGGGCGTCTTTGCCGGAGGCGATGCCGTGACGGGTGCCGCCACCGTAATTCTCGCCATGGGTGCCGGACGCACCGCAGCCCGGGCCATCGACGAATACATCCGTTCGCTTTAATTTAGGATACAAACACCGGATTTTTGCTATTTTTGCAGCCGGAAAATGCAAAATTTCTGAGATCCATGAATATGAATAAGAGCATGTGGATTGCCGCCGTAGCGCTGTTCGGTGCAGCGGCCTGCGGCCAGCAGGAGCCCAAGACCTTCACGGGCTTCATTACCGACGCCACGATGAATACCGTGACGGTACAGGATCAGTCGTCCGAGTCAACCTGGACCTTCTCGACCGAGGAAGCCGACCGCAGCGAGGCCAACGGATTGCTCGTGGGGGCTCCGGTGGTCGTGGACTACCGCGGACGCCTCGAAGAGGGTGCCAAGGCCGTGAAGGTGGCCACGAATCCCACTTATGCCGAAGCGGTCGGGCGATGGATGTTCTACGATCCGGAAAATCCGGAATTCTCGATGGGTATCGATATTCGGGTCGAGGGCGAAGCGTCGTCGATCAATTCGGCCACGCTGGTCTACACGGGCTGGGAGCTGCTTGACGAAGCCGGGAAGATCCTGCTCAAGGGCCGGAGCATCGGGAACGGACAGGAGTTCGACTTCTCCCAGACGGGTATCATCGCAAAGAACATCGCCGGAGAGTACACTCTGACAATCGAGGGGACAAAGGTTGTCTTCACAAAGGTTACGGAACCGGAGGCAGCTACTCCCTCCGCCGAATCGGCCGAAACCGGAAGTGATCCGGCCGCCAAGGCCTCCGATCCCGGCACGACAGGCACCACCCCAGCCGCAAAATAACCCGGGAGGGGCCGCAACATAACACGAGGAGGGCACCGGAGGGATTCGCTGCGAAATAGCCCAAGGAGGGCGCCGAAGGGATCCGCCACAACATAGCACGAGGAGGATGCCGGAGGGAATCGCCGCGCAATAGCCCAAGAAGGAAGGAGTTCCCAAAGTCGTGATCCGAAATTCCAGGCCGCAAACACACATCGCCGGCACAAGATCCGGAAGCATCTGGAATCCCGGAGCAGGAAAGGACCTCGGAGCAGGAAAGAAGCCCAAAGCAAGGAAGAGCCCCGGAGCAGGAAAGAGCCCCGGAGCGGAAAAGAGACTCGACATCCATGAAAAAAACGTTGCAGATCACTGCAACGTTTTTTTGTCTCTTCCATATTCTGAAATCTACGGTCTCCCGACCAGGTGTTCGACCCGTTCAGCCACGGATTCAGGCGTAATGGCCGTCAGACAACGGTAATCACCATACCGACAGGGCTTGCTGCCGAAAACCGAACAGGGTCGGCACGCCATGTCTGCCTGCACGATTCCTTCAGCCGGCACGCCGAAGCCCAAAAAGCCCAACCCGGGATGGGTGGCGCCCCAGACCGATACAACGGGAGTGCCGACCAGTGCCGCGAGGTGCATCACGAGCGAATCCATCGCCACCACACAATCGAGATTCGACACAAGCGCCAGCTCCCCGTCCAGGCGGACCTTCCCGGAGAGGGCCGTCACGTTGGGATAGATCCGCTCCATCTCCTCGGCAAAGGCCCGTTCGACGCCCCCGCCACTGTGGATAAAGACCCGATCGAAGCGTTCGGAAAGCAGACGCACCAGTTCACGAGACTGCGCCTCGGGATAGGTTTTGCCCCGGTGGGCGGAGAAAGGTGCAAAGCCAACCCAGCGCCCCTGTTTCTCCCCGAAGGGATTTTCCAGTGAGCGTCGTTCTGCAGGCCGGGGGTCGTCAAAGACGAAACCCAATTGCCGGAAGGTATCGCAATAGCGCAGCACGGTATGCCGCAAAGGCTCCATCCCCCGCCCTCCGCAGCGGATGAAACGGCGTTTCTCCGCACGATCCTTGTCGATATGGGCCGTCGGGATGCCGTGCAGCCTCATCGAGAGTCGGAAGGCCTGCGAGCGCAGCACATCGTGGACATCGGCCACGGCATCCACGCCCAGGCGCCGGGCTTCGGCCGCCAGACGCCACATTCCCCGCAGGGAGTGGTGCACACCCTTCGTGTCGACCTCCAGAATACCGACCGGAAGTCCCTCGAAAAAGGGGCGGAAGAGCCGCTGCGTCGCCACCGTCACCTGCAGCTCGGGATAGGCCGCAAGCAGGGCCCGCAGAGCGTGGGGAAGCATCGCCACATCGCCCATGGCCGAGGTACGCAGGACCAACAAGTGACGCGGCAATGGCCGGGCCACCGATTGAGCCGGCGTCTCACGGTCCAGCCGCCGGCTCTTCGAGGCTCCGCTTCCGGGACTATTTTTTCTGCCCATAGAGTACGGGATTCAGCGAGGGGTCGTTGTACATCTTCATCTGTTTGTAGGTCTTCATGTACTTGCGACCCGCCTCGATGTCCTCGATCAACTCCTCGATGGCCCGCGAAAGGTCCACCTGCTGCATAAGCAGCACGTCGAGCTTGCGATGGCACGCCTCGCGGTGCGTCTCGTCGACATCCGTACGCTCCGTCTCGCGTGCCATGTGGTAGATCTTCAGCGCCAGGATCGACAGACGGTCGATCGCCCACGCCGGAGTCTCCGTATTGAGCCGCGCATCGGCCGCCGGAACGATAGCCTTGTACTTGTCCAGCAGATACGAATCGATGTACTCCACCATATCCGTACGGTCCTGATTCGACTTGTCGATGCGCCGTTTGATCTTCAGCGCCTCCACCGGATCGATCGCCGGATCGCGGATGATGTCCTCCAGATGCCACTGCACGGTGTCGATCCAGTTCTTGTGGTAGAGCAGGTGGTCGATCGTACCGACCTCATAGGGGTTTTCGATCGGGTGGTCCACATCGTCCCAGCGGTGGTAATCCTCGATGGAACGGTTGAAGATGCGGTTCGCGTTTTCGGTAAACATAGCTTCGGGTTTTGGTATTGTTGTTATTTTCACCGGAAAATTATACCTTTGTCGGTAATGATCAAACAAAGATAATGAATATTTCCAGAAAAGCAATACTCCTCGGAGGAATCCTCCTGGGCAGCGTTCTCCAGCTCCCGGCCCAGATGCGCCAGACCCGCGAAGAGTACATCGACCGATACATGCACATCGCCGTGGCCCACATGGAGCGCTACGGAATTCCCGCCAGCATCACCATGGCCCAGGGCATTCTCGAATCGGACTGCGGCAACAGCCTGCTCTCGATGAAGTCCAACAACCACTTCGGCATCAAGTGCAAAAGCAACTGGACGGGCGAGCGGGTCTACCACGACGACGATGCCAAAGGCGAGTGCTTCCGGGCCTACCCCTCGGTCGAGGCATCCTACGAAGACCACGCCGAGTTCCTCGACTCGCAACCGCGTTACGATTCGCTCTTCTCCTACGCCTCGGACGACTACAAGAGCTGGGCGCGGGGATTGAAGGCCGCGGGCTACGCCACGGCCCCCGACTATGCACAACGGCTGATCCGCATCATCGAGGAGAGCCAGCTCTACCTGCTCGACCGCCCCGACGGTGAGCGGCTCTACGCCAAACGCTTCGGACTGGAGCGCAATCCCGAGGAGTGGTTCTCCTCGCAGTCGAGCGTCGAAGAGATCGCCCGTACCGAAGCATCCGTCGATCCGGACAACTACCGCGTGACGATCAATGCCCACGAGGGATACAACGTCTACATGACCAACGGCGTGCACTACGTCACGGCCAAGGAGAACGACACCTTTGAGAACATCGGGCGCAAATTCCGTATCTCGGCCCGCAACCTGCGCAAGTTCAACGACCTGAAGGACAAGAAGGCTCAGCCGATGACCGGCGAGGTGGTCTACATCGAGCGCAAGAAGAAGCACTGGGAGGGGAATGCCCAGCACCACATCTGCCGTCCGGGAGAGACGGCCTATGCCGTCGGACAGTCCTACGCCATCCGCACGCGTTCGATCGAGCGGCTCAACAAACTCAAGCCCGGCGAAACGCTCGAGGCCGGCCGACAGCTGCGGATCAAATAACCATCCGACAAAACCGGAGAGCGTCCCGGAATCCACCGCAGGCGCCCTCCTCCGAAAAAGAAAAACCAACGACAGACCATATTCTATGGAAACAACCCCACTGAGAGCCAAGATTCTCGACACGATCATCCGCAAATCGAACCTCAAGCAGAAGGTCTTCGACAATACCTTCGCGGCCTTCAACCTGCTGAAGGAGACCTTGCTGGAGATTGCCGCGGAGATGGACGACGAACTGGACGGCAAGCTCGACCGCCGCGTAAGACTCGAATACCGCGACCGCGGCAAGTTCGAGGCACAGCTGCAGGTGGCCAACGACCTGCTGATCTTCCAGATGCACACCGACGTCTTCGAATTCGACGCCAACCACCTCATCTGGCAGAACCCCTACGTGCAGGCCGACCAGGAGAACTCCTACTGCGGACTGATCAACATCTACAACTTCCTCTCCGACTCGTTCAAGTTCAACCGCAATGCCGACGAAGGGTATCTCATCGGGCGGATCTTCATCAACCGGGAGCGCCGCTATTTCGTCGAGGGAAAACAGCAGAGCACGATGCGGGCGATGAGCTTCGGAAACAACGAGATAGACCGCGACGCGCTGGTCGCCGTCCTGGAGGCTGCCATCGCCTTCTCGCTGAACTTCGACCTGCTGATGCCCCCCTACGAGGAGAACAAACGCGTGACGGTCGATCAGTTCAACACCAAGATGGACAACTCGAAATTCGTCACGGGCAAACGTCTGGGGTACGATTTCGACGTCGAGGACATCTGACCCGACACCCGAACCAACCACCCGTATAAAAAGCAACATCGGCAAGCGATCAGGCAATGAAGAACAGAGTGACACGGAGCGTACGACAGGCAGCGGCGATGCTGTTCGGGGCGTCGCTTCTTTTTACGACCGGCAGGGTCATGGCCCAGGCCTCCGGAGAGGAATATGGCGAAATCGCCCGACTGAAGGGGATGAACGAAACGGTGCGCGGCATCCGTTCGATGAACGACGGGGAGCACTACACGGTCCTTGAAGACAACGACATCCGCCGCTATGCCTATGCATCGGAAGGTCCGGGAGAGAGCCTGCTCCCGACACCGACGCCCAACCTCGCGATTACGGACTACACGCTCTCGCCCGATGAAGGATCGATACTCATCGCCTCGGGGCGTCAGCCCATCTACCGCCACTCCTATACCACGAGCTATACGCTCATCCACAACGGACGGGTCATCCCCGTGCTGCGCGACGCCGAAGCACCGCGCGACGCCTCCTTCTCGCCCGACGGCAAAAGAATCGTCTACTCCGACCGCAACGACCTCTACCTCTACGACATCACCACCCGACAGACGCAACGGCTCACCGACGACGGCCGCTGGAACGAGGTGATCAACGGCACCACGGACTGGGTCTACGAGGAGGAGTTCGGCACGACGAAGGCCTATGCCTTCTCGCCCGACGGGAAGCAGTTGGCCTACCTCCGTTTCGACGAGAGCCAGGTGCCTCTGATGGAGATGATGCGCTTCGACGGCAAGCTCTACAACCAGGCCTATTCGTTCAAGTACCCCAAGGCCGGAGAGGCCAACTCGGTGGTCGAGCTCTGGATTGCCGACCTCGAGACGGGAACGAAAAAACGCATCGACACGGGCCCCGAAACCGATCAGTACATTCCCCGCATCGGATGGACTCCCGACGCACGTCCGTGGTATTTCCGTCTGAACCGCCGACAGAACACCTTCGAGATGGTTGTCTGCGAACCCCACGGCGCCCAGCGCACCGTCTACGAAGAGCGGACGCAGCAATACGTCGAGCGTGTCGACGACAAGACCGTAACCTTCGTCGACAAGGATCGGTTCCTGGTCCGGCAGGAGAGCCACACGGGATACATGCACCTCTACCTCTACAGTCTCCGACGGGGCCTGCTCGAACAGGTGACACGCGGGGACTGGGAAGTGACCGATGTCGTCGGCACGGACGGAAAACGCGTCTGGTACCTCTCGACCGAGACCTCACCCCTGCGGCGCAACCTCTACAGTGTACGTCTCGATGGCGAAGACAAGCAACGGCTTACATCGGGCGAAGGATACTACGCCGTCTCCCCGAGCCGGGGTATGAAATACTTCATCACGACCTTTTCGAACGTCTCGACCCCCAATCTCACCGAGGTATGCGACGCGGCCGGACAAACGATCCGTACGTTGGCCGACAGCCGCGCCCTGCGCGAAGAGCTCGCCGCTACACAACGCCCCACGAAGGAGTTCTTCACCTTTACGACCGAACGCGGCGACACGCTCAACGCCTACCGCGTGCTGCCCCGCGGCTTCGATCCCGCGAAGCGTTACCCCGTGCTGCTGACGCAGTATTCGGGACCGGGTTCGCAGCAGGTCGTCGACCGCTGGACGATGGACTGGGAGGATGCCCTCGCCGAAAAGGGATACGTCGTGGTGTGCGCCGACGGCCGCGGAACGGGCTGTCGGGGCGAAAAGTTCAAAAAACAGACCTACGGGCGCCTCGGAGCCCTCGAGGTCGAGGACCAGCTCTCGCTGGCCCGCTACATGGCCTCACAGCCGTGGATCGACCCGGCGCGTATCGGCATCTACGGCTGGTCCTACGGCGGATTCATGGCGCTGAGCTGCGCCCTGAAAGGGCACGGACTCTTCCGCATGGCGATCGCCGTGGCTCCCGTCACCTCGTGGCGCTACTACGACACGATCTACACCGAGATCTACAACAACCTCCCGCAGTTCAATGCCGAAGGGTATGACAAATATTCACCGATCCACTTCGCCCGGATGCTGGACGACACGAAGACCCGGCTGCTGATCATCCACGGCACGGCCGACGACAACGTCCACTTCCAGAATACCGTGGAGATGACCCGTGCGCTGAACCGGGCCGGCAAACAGTACGACATGATGGTCTATCCCGACCAAAACCACTCGATGCTGCCCGACGCCTCGGGACACGTCCGGCAAAAGATGATCGATTATACCCTGGAGCATCTATGACAAACTCGCTGAGACTCTCCACGCCCGTCGGGATCATGACCCTCACGGCCACAGAGACCGCCATCGTCCGACTCTGCTTCGGAGACGAAATTCCGGCCGATTCGGAGGCGCTCTCCGAAGAGGAGGCCACTCCGTTGCTGCGGCGTGCGGCCCAAGAGCTCAGAGAATATTTCGCAGGAGATCGCCGGGGCTTTTCGGTACCGCTCGCTCCCCGGGGCTCGGAGTTTCAGAAGAAGGTCTGGGAGGCCCTGCGCACCATTCCCTACGGCGAAACCCGCACCTACAAACAGATTGCAGAACAAATCGGGCACAACCTCGCCTTCCGGGCCGTCGGCATGGCAAACAACCGCAATCCGATCGGTATCCTGATCCCCTGCCACCGGGTCATCGGCTACGACGGCAAGATGACGGGATATGCCGCAGGTATCGATATCAAGGAGCAACTGCTGGCTCTCGAGCAGCGCTATTCCCGCACGTAGGCAAAAGCCGGTTCAAAAGCGAATCCGACGGCCGACTCTGCCGCCACCCCGGTCGAAGGTTCCTTTTCGTAAATGGTTTCCATACGGGCCGCACAATGGCTCCGGTCGTTAAATTGACGGGAAGCACCCTTCCTTACGGGAGGGTGCTTCCATGGATTTTGTGCAGCCCGAGAGGTGATTTCTCCACCAGACCGGGACTCACTCTCCGCCGAGGGAGATAAGGGCTGATGGCAAGCCGTTTCACAAGACAAAAAGCGACCGACACCTACACGCTCCACCCATCCGACAAAAAAACGGGAGGTGCGGAAATCCGCACCTCCCGTTTATAAACCGCATCCGGGAATCAAAGGCCGAAGGAGAAGGCGTTGATTCCATCGTAAACGGCACTCACGAGCCCCAGCAGGAGCACGCCGGCCATACACAGCGCCAGACTCAGCCGCGTATAGGAATCCGTGCGGAACGTGGCAATCGGCGTATCCGACGGCGTGATGAACATCGCCTTGACGATCAACAGGTAATAGTAAAGCGAAATCACCGTATTGAGCAGCGCGATGAAGACCAGCAAGTAGAAGCCCGACTGGAAGGCTGCCGTGAAGACGAAGAACTTCGAGAAGAATCCCGCAAAGGGCGGAATTCCGGCCAGCGAGAAGAGTGCCAGCATCATCATGACGGCCAGTTTCGGGTTGGTCCGGTAGAATCCGTTGTAATCTTCGAGCGAGACCCGTCCTCCGGTATGCTGCTCGACGGTCGACAGTACGCCGAAGACCGCCAAGTTCGCAGCCATGTAGACCAGCACGTAGAAGACCAAGGACGTCATGCCCAACGCGCTGCCTCCGATGACGGCCAGCATGATATAACCGGCCTGCGAGATCGATGAGAAGGCCATGAAGCGCTTCAGATCCTGCTGCCGAAGGGCGAAGAGGTTCGCCACGGTGATACTCAGAACCGTAACGACCCACAACAGCGTCTGCCACTGCTCGACCATCGGCGAGAAGACCTTGACAAGCGTCGTGAAGAGGGCAAAGGCCGCCGCAGCCTTCGAAACCACCGAAAGATAGGAGGTGACGGTCGTCGGAGCGCCCTGATAGGCATCGGCCGTCCAAAGGTGGAACGGAACGAGCGAGATCTTGAAGCCCAGCCCCGAGAAGAAGAAGACCATGGAGAGGATCTCCAGCGGCGATCCGCTCAGACGCGCCGGCATGTCGTCGAAATAGAGCGTACCGGTCGTACCGTACAGGAACGAGACGCCGAAGAGCATCAACCCGCTCGAGAACAGTGCACAGAGGATGTATTTCGCTCCCGCCTCGGCCGAATGGTGCTTGTACTTGTCGAAGGCTACCAGGCAGGCCATCGGCACCGAAGCCAGCTCCAGTCCGATGAAGAACATCAGGAAGTGTCCCGCATCAATCATGAAATACATGCCCAGCAGCGTCGAGAGGGTCAGGATGTAGAATTCCCCCTGTTTGTGGTGCGTATCCTCGCGCTGCAGCCACTGATCGGCCTGCAGACAGACGATCAAGGCTCCAATCGTCAGGATGCTCTTCACCACGCCGGACATCGCCGTCGTACGGAACATCCCGCCGAAGAGTTCGCCCTCGGCTCCCGGAAGGAGATTGACGAGCACCTGCACGACGAGCAGCCCGCAGGTTACGGCCGAGAACCAGTGATGACCGCGCCGACCTGCGATCAGATCGTAGAGAAACACGAGGACAAGGAGGGCTGTGAGGGTCAGTTCGGCCCGCATCAGCGGAAATATCGTTGTGTAATCCATAGTCGCTTTAACTCAAGATGTGTGCAATGAGTTCCGAAACGCTGCCGCGGATCATGTCGCTCACCCACAGCGGAGCGAGTCCCATCCCGGCGATGGCGACGACGAGACAGATAACCGCAAAGCGTTCGTCCCACGTGGCATCGGAGAGTTTCAGATGTTCGGGATTTTCGCACGTGCCATAGAGGATCTTCCCGACCACGCGCAGGATGTAGACCGCCGTGATGACGATCGACGTGCAGGCGATGATCGTCACCACGCGGTGGAACGTATCGTCGTTCATGAAGGCGCCGTTGAAGATCGTCATCTCGGCCACGAAACCGCTCAGACCCGGCAACCCGAGGTTCGCAAGGCCCGCAATCACGTAACCTACGGCCAGGAAGGGCATCACCTTCATCAGACCGCTCAGCTGGCGGACGTCCCGCGTATGCGTACGGCCGTAGATCATGCCGATCAAGGCGAAGAAGAGCGCCGTCATCAGTCCGTGGCTCAGCATCTGCAGGATGGCACCCGTCGAGGCCGTGGTGTTCATCATCAGAATGGCGAAGAGCACCAGACCGCAGTGCGACACGGACGAATAGGCATTGATGTACTTCAGGTCGGTCTGCACGCAGGCCGAGAAGGCGCCGTAGACCACCGAGATGGTCGTCAGGATGATGAAGATCCAGCTCAGTTCGTGGGCCGCATCGGGCAGCAGGTACATCGCCACACGGAAGCAGCCGTAGCCGCCGAGCTTCATCAGCACCCCGGCGTGCAGCATCGAGACGGCCGTCGGAGCCGAGGCATGACCGTCAGGGCTCCACGTATGGAAGGGGAACAGAGCCCCCAGGACGCCGAATCCCACGAAAACGAGCGGGAACCAGATCCGTTGCAGCTGGACGGGAATGTTGTGCAGCGCGGCGATCTCCTGCACGTTCATCGTCGTGGCACCGGAGCCGAAGTAGATGCCCAGGATGCCGATCAGCAGCAGCGCCGAACCGCCCATGAGCATCAGCGTCAGCTTCATGGCCGAATACTCCTTGCGGCCGCTGCCCCAGACGCCGATCAAGAGGTACATCGGAATCAGCGCCACCTCGTAGAACATGAACATCGTGAAGAGGTCGACCGAGATGAAGAATCCGAAGACGCCGACGCTCAGCAGACAGAACCACAGGAAATAGGCCTTTACGTCCTTCTGCATCTGCCACGAGGCGAAGGTGCCCGTAAAGACGATGATGGCCGACAACAGCAGCATGGCCACCGAGATGCCGTCGACACCCACGGCGTAGTGGATATGGAGCGGGGCGTACCACATGACGCTGTCGGTCAGCAGCATCTGAGCCGTTTCACCCGCCTCGCGCAATCCGAGGTAGTGGAAGACGAGCCAGATGGCCAACGCCAGCAGCACCGACGATCCCGCCACCATCACGGCATGGATCTGCCGCCGCGACTTCGAGAGCCACAACCCCAGCATCATCAAGAGGGGCACGGCAGGAAACAGGGATAAGATATTCATAATGCGTTCCGATTAGCAGATGATAAGAATGAGGATCGTCAGTCCCAGCGCACCGCCCAGGAACCAGATGCAGTAACGCTGCACACTGCCGCTCTGCATCTCGCGGATGAGGTACGCGGCACCGTTCGTGGCCGAGGCCAGCAGATTGAGGAAACCGTCGACCACGTGACGGTCGAACCAGGCGATCGGGGTCGAGATGCAGGCGAAGATCACCCGGTGGGTGATGAACTGGTACACCTCATCGATATAGAAGCGGTGATAGGCCGCACGGTGCAGACCGCTGAAACGCTCGGCCAGCCGGTCGGCCACAGGCTGCTTCTCCCGCGCATACATCCACGTAGCCAACGCGATGGCCGCAACAGCCACGCAGAGGCTCAGCGTCGCCACACTGCCGTCGATGTGAATCGTGTAGGCCAGCCCGTCCGACGAGACGAACTGCCCGAAGGGGATGAAGCCCGCCACGCAGGTCACGGCAGCCAGAATCAGCAGCGGCACGGTCATCGTGAAGGGGGCCTCGTGAGGCGTATGCTCGGCGTGGAGCTCGCGGTTCTCGCGGCCCCAGAAGCTGCCGTAGTAGAGGCGCAACATGTAGAAGGCCCTCAGACCCGCGATGGCCGTCATCACCCACCCCATCACGGGGCTGAACGAGAAGCAGGCCGCGAGGATCTCATCCTTCGAGAAGAAGCCGCTGAAGGGCCAGATCCCGGCGATGGCCAGGCAGGCGATGAGGAAGGTGATGTGCGTCAAGGGCATGTACTTGCGCAGGCCGCCCATCGTCGACATCTCGTTCGAATGCACGGCATGGATGATCGCGCCGGCTCCCAGGAACAACAGCGCCTTGAACATCGCGTGGGTGAAGAGGTGGAACATCGAGGCCATGTAGCCCAGACCGCCCGTGTGAGGGTCGTTCGACGTGCAGACGCCCAGCGCCACGATCATGAAGCCGATCTGCGAGATGGTACTGAAGGCCAGCACGCGCTTGATGTCGCTCTGCACGCAGGCCACCACGGCGGCATACAGGGCCGTGAAGGCACCGATGTAGGCCGTCCAGTGCAGCACCTCCGGGGCATAGCCGATGAACAGGGGGAACATCCGTGCCACGAGGTAGACCCCCGCCACGACCATCGTCGCGGCATGGATCAGCGCCGAAACGGGCGTCGGGCCCTCCATGGCGTCGGGCAGCCAGATGTGCAGCGGGAACATGGCGCTCTTGCCCGCACCGCCGATGAACATCAGTCCCAATGCCAGCGGGATCATCACCCCGGCGGCAGCCAGCGTCGCGGCCGCGGGCGTGAAGGTGAAGGTCCCGGCGTAGTAACCGTAGACAAGGATACCGATCAGGAAGCCCAGGTCGGCGAAACGCGTTACGATGAAGGCCTTCTTCGAGGCGGCGATCGCCTCGGGCTTCGTGTAGTAGAAGCCGATCAGCAGGTAGGAGCTCACGCCCACCAGCTCCCAGAAGAGGTACATCTGGAAGATGTTCGTCGCCACGACCAGCCCCATCATGCTCATCGTGAACAACGACAGGAAGGCGTAGTAACGCTGGAAGCCCCGTTCGCCCTTCATGTAGCCGAACGAATAGATGTGGACCATGAGCGAAACGGTGGAGATCACCACAAGCATCATCACCGAGATCGGATCGAGCAGAATCCCCAGGTCGATATGCAGATCACCCGAAATGGGCAGCCAGACCGTGTTCCAGGGGATGAGCGTCGGGAAGACACCCGCGGCATCACGCCCGGCGGAGAAGTATTCCCAGGCCGTCGTGTAGCTCAGCACGGCCACCACGGCCAGAACGGCCGTACCGATGGCCCCCGCCACCACGGGCCGGAGTTTCATGCCCGCGAGCCCCAGAAAAAGGAAGCTCACAAAGGGCAGCAACAAAATCAGAATCGTATATTCCATAAGCGTTCGTGCACGGGGTTTACCACTTCATCTCCCGCAGGTTCTTGACCTCGATGTTGCGGATGTTGCGGTAGATGTTGATGATGATGGCGATGGCCACGGCGGTCTCCGCGGCACTCACGCCGATGGCAAAGAGCGTGAAGAAGAAACCCTCCAGCTGCTCCGGAAAGAGAAAACGGTTGAAGACCACGAAATTGATGTCCACCGAATTGAGAATCAACTCCACGGAGATGAGCATCGCCAGCAGGTTGCGGCGCGTGACGAATCCGTAGATGCCCACGAACATCAGAATCGTGGAGACAATGAGGTAGTATTCCATTTTGATCATAGCCGTACTTTTTTAACGTTTGCGCGCGATCAGAATGCCGCCGACGATGCAGGCCAGCAGCAGGACGCTGATGACCTCGAAGGGCAGCACGTAACCGTATTTGTCGGCACTCATCAACGCATGGCCGATGGCCCGCACGTTGAGCTCGCCGTGTTCGAAGTGCTGCGGCAGGAAGTCGTGGCGCAGCATCACCCAGAGACAGATACCCAGGCTCAACAACGTGCCGACCAGACCCGCGATGAACTTGTAACTCTTCAGTTTGGGAGCCTTGTCACCCTCGCTCGAGGTCAGCAGAATCGAGAAGACGTAGAGCACCGTGATGCCGCCGGCGTAAATGAGCAGCTGCACGGCCCCCAGAAACGAATAGTTGAGCTGGAAGTAGATGCCTGCCGTGCCGAAGAGCACGAACAGCAGGTAGGTCGCAGCACGCAGAATACGCTTGGTCGTCGCGGCCAGGACGGCACTCACACAGATGAAGAGTGCCAGAATGATGAAAACGATCAGTTCGAGTGTTATCTCCATGGCTTAACGATTGAGTTGTTTGACGAGTTTCTCACGGGTGAAGACCGCATGTTCGAACTTCGTGGTGAAGCGGATGGCGCCCGTCGGGCAGCCGTTCACGCACAGGTGGCAGAACATGCACGACCCCAGGTCGTACTCATAACGCACCAGGCGTTTCTTCGCCTTGCCCGTCGCGGGATCCGTGACCATCTCGGTCACGAGGCGGATCGTGCCGTTCGGGCAGTTCGTCTGGCACAACCCGCAGGCGATACACTTGTTGTGCCCTTCGGCATCGTGCGGCATGGTCAGCTCCCCGCAATAGCGGTCATACATCTTCAGCGTCGCCCGGTTCTCGGGGTACTGTTCCGTGACCTTCGGCGTGAAGAACTCCTTGAACGTGACCTTCAGTCCCGTAAGAAGGGTTCCCGTGCCGTGGAAAAGACCTTTGACATAGCTCATATCAGAAATGCAGTTTGAATACGACGACAATAACCATCAGCAGCAGGTTCACCAGCCCGATCGGCACGAGGTATTTCCACTCGAGAGTCAGGATCTGGTCGATGCGCAGCCGCGGGAAGGTCCACTTGATCCACATCAGCAGCCACACGACGAAAAAGGCCTTGGCGAAGAACCACACGAACCCCGGGATGTAGTCCATCACGGTGTTGAAGCCCTCCCAGCCGGGGATGTGCAGCGGCATCCACCCGCCGAGGAAGATCGTGGCAGCCACACCCGAGATGATGAACAGGTTGACGAACTCCGCCACGTAGAACAGGCCGAAATGCATGCCCGAATATTCGGTGTGGTAGCCCGCCGTAAGCTCCGATTCGGCCTCCGGAAGGTCGAACGGACCGCGGTTGACCTCGGCGTTGCCCGCAATCAGGTAGATCACAAAGGCGATCAGCGCCGGGAGGTGGCCCTTGAAGAGGAACCAGCCGTCGGCCTGCCGCTCGACGATCTCGGAGAACTGCATCGTATCGGTCAGCACGACGATCGTGAGGATCGACAGCCCGATCGAGAGTTCGTAGGAGATCATCTGCGCGCCGCTGCGCATGGCGCCGATGAGCGAATACTTGTTGTTCGAGCTCCAGCCCGCCAGCAGGATGCCCACCACGCCGATCGACGAGGCAGCCATCAGAAAGAAGACGCCGACGTTGAAGTCGAGGATCTCCAGACCCCGCGACACGGGCAGGCAGGCGAAGGCCAGCACCGAGGCCAGGATGACGATGTAGGGGGCCAGGTTGTAGAGGAAACGGTCCGAATGGCGGATGGCGATGATCTCCTTGGTCAACATCTTGATCACGTCGCAGAAGACCTGCACCGTTCCCCACGGTCCTACACGCATCGGGCCCAGACGGCACTGGAAGGCCGCGCAGACCTTGCGCTCCATGAAGATCATCACGATGGCGATCACGGCATACATCAGCAGCAGACAGACGCCGACGATCACGCATTCGAGAAAGATCGCCAGGCCCTCGGGCATCCACGACGTCAAGAGTCCGTGGACCCAGCTCGTAATTATGCTGAAATCAAACATAGCTTCGGGTTTTGCGTTTAACGGTCAATATCGGGCACCACATAGTCGAGCGTACCGCCGATGGCGATCAGGTCGGCAATCTTCGCACCCCGGGCGATGGTATCCAGACAGGCCACCAGCGGAAGACCCGTCGAGCGGAACTTCATGCGGTAGGGGTACTTGTCGCCGCGGCTCTCGATGAAGACGCCGAACTCCCCGCGGCTGCCCTCGACAGCGGCGTAGTAGCTGCCCTCGGGGATGCGGATCACGGGTTTCATCTTCAACTGGTAGTCCCCCTCGGGGATGTTGTCGATGAGCTGTTCGATGATGTTCATGCTCTCCTCGATCTCGCGCATGCGGACCATGTAGCGGGCCAGGCAGTCGCCCTCGGTGAAGAGCACCTCGTTGAACTGCACCTTGCCGTAGGCGGCATAGGGATGGCGTTTGCGCACGTCGCAGGCCCAGCCCGAAGCACGTCCCGTACCGCCCGTGGCGCCGAACGAAATGGCATCCTCGCGCGTCAGCACGCCCGTACCCTTCAAACGCTCCCGGGCGATGACGTTGCCCGTGAAGACCTCGTGGTACTCGCGCAGCTTCGGACGCATGTAGGCGATGAACTCCTTGGTCTTGCGCACGAAATCGGGATGAATGTCGGCCTGTACGCCGCCGATCGTGTTGTAGGTCTGGATCAGCCGGCCGCCGGTGGTCTGTTCAAGGATGTCGAGCACCTTTTCGCGGTCCCGGAAGCCGTAGAAGAAGGCTGTCAGGGCCCCCATGTCCATGCAGAGACACGAGAAGAAGAGCAGGTGCGAATCGATGCGCTGCAGCTCGTCCATGATCGTGCGGATATACTGCACACGCTCGGAGACCTCGATCCCGAGGCCCTTCTCAATGCACATGCACAGCGCGTGGCGGTTCTGCGAGGCCCCGAGATAATCCAGACGGTCCGTCAGGGCCAGCGTTTGCGGATAGGTCAACTCCTCGCACATCTTCTCGATGCCTCGGTGGATATAGCCGCAGTGGACGTCCAGCTTGCGGATGATCTCCCCCTCGAGCGAGACGCGGAAACGCAGCACACCGTGTGTGGCCGGGTGCTGGGGACCGATGTTGATGACGTACTCTTCCTCCTCGAAGAGCACGTTGCGCTTGCGGATGATGCTGCCGTCGGGCATCAGTTCAAACGAGGCGGTGCTGTCCTTCGACACCTCGTTGTTCATACGCAGCGGGTTCTGCGACGCATCGTAATCCTTGCGCAAGGGATAACCCACCCAGTCGTCTCGCAAAAACAGACGACGCATGTCGGGATGGTTCAGGAAACGGATGCCAAAGTAGTCGAATGCCTCGCGCTCATTGAGTTCGGCACCCTTCCACAGGTCGCAGACCGAAGGCAGCACGGGATTCTCGCGATCGGCGGTCAACGTTCTGAGGACCACGTTCTCCCCCGTGGCCGTCGCCTCGAGGTGATAGACCACGCCGAAGCCCTCCTCGCCCCAATCCATACCGGTAAGGCTGCGCAGGAAATCGAAACCCTCGCTGCGCAGACGGCTGGCCAGGTCATGGAACCGCTCCGACGGAACGGTGAACATGCCGTCGCCGTTCTCCTTCCACACGGCCGCAGGCTCCCACGCCGTGATTTTCTCTTTCAGACTATTATTCATGATTCGAGTCTCCTTCTACATTGAGTTCGTTCTTGTCGGCCGTCAGGTCTCGGCGGAGCAGTTCATCGTACTCCTTTTCGCTGATCTGACGGTTTACGTCGCCGAAGAAGCGCTGTACCTTGACCTTGCGCTGCAGCTGCATCAGACCGTAGAGCATCGCCTCGGGACGCGGCGGGCAACCGGGAATGTAGACATCCACGGGAAGGATCTTGTCCACGCCGTTGACCACATGGTACGACTTCTTGAACGGACCGCCGCTGATGGCGCAACCGCCCGTGGCGATGACGTATTTCGGATCGGCCATCTGGTCGTAGAGCCGTTTGAGCACGGGGGCCATCTTGTGGGTGATGGTTCCGGCGACCATGATGAAGTCGGCCTGACGTGGGGAGGCCCGGGCCACTTCAAACCCGAACCGGGCAAAATCGTAGCGCGCGGCTCCCACGGCCATGAATTCGATGCCGCAGCAGCTCGTCGCAAAGGTCAGCGGCCAGAGGCTGTTGCTGCGACCCCCCTCGATCACCTCGTCTAGGCACCCCACGACGACGTTCGTGCCATTTTCGCGCAATTCGCGGATCATCGATTCGATGTACTCGTTGTCGTTGAAGTCTTCGTACTTCATCGACTTGATGCTGGGTTTCCTTATTTCCATTCCAAAGCTCCTTTCCGCCAGGCGTAGGCCAGGCCCAAAATCAATACGACCAGGAAAAACAGGATGCTCACCAGTCCGTAGATGCCGAGATCCTGCACGACAACAGCCCACGAGAAGAGGAAGACCGTCTCGACGTCGAACATCAGAAAAAGGATGGCGAAGAGGTAGTAACCCACCTTGAACTGCATCCACGAACGTCCGCGCGTCGGAATACCGCACTCGTAGGCCTCGCCCTTCTGGGGATTGTACGAACGCGGCGAGATGGCGCGGGCGATGCCCAACGCAACTGCAACCAGCGCAATGGCCGTAAGAATAACGACCACCAATAGCGTGAAATACATATTATTATTAATTTATGGATTCGACAGTTGTTGCGGCCCGGGAGGGAGAACCTCGCAAGGCCGGCAGCGATTCGGGCCGTACGCCGCAGACCGCAAAACGGCAACACCGAAATTTTGCGCTACGAACGGCTCGAAGCCGGTCAAATCAGGATACGTTCCAGCGAAAAGACATAGTGATCCACGGCGTTCCCGGGAGAGGTGTCGCTACGGGTGCATCGGGCAATACGGAGTTCGAAAGCGGACTCCACGCCACAACGCATCGCAGCTCGCTGACGAACAACGAGCTTGTGATCGAGTAAGGCAACGGGGGTCTCCATCGAGAAGTCGCACGAATGGGTCCACACGGAGAGCTGATTGCGAACGGCGTCGAAGGTATCGGACTCCGCAGCGGGGGTCAGGATCGACTGTACCTCGCAGGGCTTCGCTCCAAAGGATACCTCTTCCAGATTTCCTGTCAGTACGAAGAGCAACAGAATCAGCATGTATTGAAATCTCTCCACCATCGGACCAGCGGTATTTCGCGTTGCGAAGATACGCTCTTTCGCGCAGAAAAACACATCTCCGGAGCAAAAAATTTCCAAAAAGTCGATATTCACCCTTCAAAGAGCCACCGACCGCATCGAATCGGGCTGTCGGGCCGCGGGAAAAAGTCCAGGGAGGACGTCTCCCGCATTTTTTTGCAAAACTGCTGAAAAATAATCGTTTTTTCATGTCAACGAAACAAAAAGAATCGTATCTTTGAATACGAAACAGAACGAACTTGTTAACAACACAACCATTTACCCAAACTTCTTTACACTCATGAAAAAACTGTTTCTCTGTTTTGCCCTGGTCGGAATGACCTCCGCATTGTGCGCCCAAGAGGGCGGTGACATGCTCGTATCGGGATCGCTCTCCTGGAACGCTTCCAGCTCAAAGGAGACCGCAGCGTCAACCACCATGACCCTGAAGGATGGCAGCAGCTTCTCCATCCTGCCCCAGTTCCACTACTTTGTAATCGACAAGCTTTCGGTCGGCGGTGCCATCGGATACCAGTTTACAAAAACGCCCGACGGCATGACGGCTGACGACAAACAGCTCTTCAACAAGAGCGGACTTTTCGTAATCCGTCCGATGGTCAGCTACTACATCTCCCTGGGCGAGAAATTCTACTATGTGCCCCGTTTCTATGTCGGCGTAGGATTCGGCAAGGACAAGACGGAGATCAGCGAAACGGAGACCTCCGAGGCCAACGCCACGATGTTCCAGGTGGGACTCAACATCCTCAACTTCGAGTTCCGCCCGACCGATCACATCGGTATCATGTTCAATGCCGGCGATCTGGGATATCGGAGCGACATCTCCAAACAGGACAGCGACAACAAGATCTCGAACCGGCAGTTTGCGCTCGGTCTGAACCTCGGCGCAACGATCGGATTCAACTACTACTTCTAATTACGCGTCCTACGGTAAAAAAAGCCCTCGTCATTGAATTGGCGAGGACTTTTTTTTGAAAAGGAGAGTCCACGGAAAACTACCGTCGCAACGCATACCGCCGGCTCACTTCACCCCAGTCGATGACGTTCCAGAGGGCCGCAACGGCATCGGCCCGACGATTGCGGTAATCGATGTAATAGGCATGTTCCCAAACGTCGATTCCCAACAAGGGAGTCAACCCCCGTTGGATCGGATTTCCGGCATTCGGTTCGCTGAGGATCGACAGATGCCCGTCGCGGTCGGCAGCAAGCCATACCCACCCCGACCCGAAAAGTCCGGCCGCCGCCCGGTTCATCTGCGTCTGAAAAGCCTCCAGGGAGCCGAAATCCCGATCGATGGCCTCGAGCAGTTCGGCCGAAGGATCCCGACGAGGATGCGGCGCAAGCTGCTCAAAAAAGAGTTCATGATTCCAGACCTGGGCCGCATTGTTGTAGAGCGCCCCGTCCGCCGAAAGGATAACATCCTCAAGCGGCAGCCCGGACAACGGCGAGTCGAGAAGCAGTTCGTTGAGTCTGGCAACATACCCTGCATAATGTTTGTCATGGTGGTAACGCATCGTCTCCTCGGAGAGATTCGGAGCCAGAGAGCCGTAATCATAGGGCAGCTCTTTCACGGCAAAAGCCGTCTGCGGTGCGGCAGCGTTCATCGTCATCATCGGAAAAAGAAGGAATAAAAGGGTAAATGGAATCATAGCCTTGCGGTTTTCGGGGCCGAAGCCCGACTTTTCACAAACAAATAGAGTGCCCGAGCGATTCCGGAATCCGATTTTTTTGCTTAATTTTGGTCAAAATTTGATTTTGTTTCCCGACGAAACGCCTCCGCAGCGTCTCAGACAGAACTCAGGGATCCGGTGTCATGCCTCGAACGGATCAAGACGCCGAACCCTCACCCCGTAGAATCGGACCAAATTACATAAACCGACATGAAAAAACTTCTTCTGACCCTGGCCCTCTTCGGTACGGCCTTCAGCCTGCAGGCAAAAGTTGTCCTGCCGGCCCCCTTCTCAGACAACATGGTACTCCAACAACAGTCCGAGGCCCGTTTCTGGGGCACGGCATCGCCCGGCAAAAAGGTGACAATCCGCCCCTCGTGGAGTTCGCAGGCCATCACGACGACGGCCGATCGCGACGGCCGCTGGCAGACCGACGTCCCGACCCCGAAGGCCGGCGGGCCCTATACGATCGAACTGAGCGACGGGGAATCCCTGACGCTTCGCGACGTCCTGATCGGTGAGGTCTGGCTCTGCTCCGGACAGTCCAACATGGAGATGCCGATGCGCGGCTTCAACAACCAACCCGTAGAGGGCAGTACCGAGGTGATCGTCGAAGCCAAGGCCTCGACCCCGATCCGCATCTGCTCGGTAAAACGCGCCACGGCCCGTACGCCGCAGGAGAGCTGCTCGGCCGAGTGGCTGCAGAATACTCCCGAAGCGGTTGCCGGAGCCAGTGCAACGGCCTACTACTTTGCCCTCAACCTCCAGAAGGTGCTGGACGTACCCGTGGGAATCATCATCACCTGCTGGGGCGGCACCCCCGTCGAGGCGTGGATGGACCGCGAAACCATATCGGAATTCAAGGAATTCGACCTCTCGTTCCTGGATCAGACGGATGAAATCAAACAGCCGCAACGTCGTCCCAGCATGCTCTACAATGCGATGATCGCACCGCTCGTCCCCTATACGATCCGCGGTTTTCTCTGGTATCAGGGAGAGGCCAACCGAATGAACCCCACCCAATACCAACAGTTGATGCCGGCCTTCGTCAAGATGCTCCGCGAACGCTGGGGCAAGGAGGAGCTGCCGTTCTACTACGTACAGATCGCACCGTTCGGCTATGGGGAGCCCGACCTGATGGGAGGTTCGGCCCTGCAGCGTGAGGCCCAGATGCGCAACCTCGAGGATATTCCCGCCAGCGGCATGGCCGTAACGATGGACATCGGCGACAAAGGCTGCATCCATCCGGGCAAAAAGGCACAGGTCGGACAACGATTGGCCTGGCTCGCCCTGGTCAACGATTACGGAATGAAGGGCCTCGAGCCCAACGGTCCGATCTACGAATCGATGAGCGTCGAGGGGAACCGGGCCTGCCTGACGTTCCGCACGGGTACAAGTACACTGGCTCCGCTGGGCAATGAACTCGCCGGATTCGAAGTGGCGGGCGCCGACCGGGTTTTCCATCCCGCCACGGCGAAGATCGAACAGGGCAAAGGCCGGCTGATCGTCTACAGCAACGAGGTTCAAGAACCGGTAGCCGTCCGCTACGCCTTCCGCAACTACGCCGAGGCTTCGCTCTTCAACACCTCGGGGATTCCCGCCTCGTCGTTCCGCACCGATGACTGGGAACTGCCCGTAAAATAGCCTCCGGTGCCTGCTCCGGATGACCTTGAGCGGCTCCGGACAGCTCCCGACAAAAAGAGATCGGCCTCGGAAATCTCCGAGGCCGATTTTTTCTGAATTCGCAGACGGCAACAGCCGCCGCGCAGGACTCCTCCATCAAATGAGCGTCTCGAGAATCTGCACGGCATTGAGCGCGGCACCCTTCTTGATCTGGTCGCTCACGCACCAGAAGGCCAGCCCGTTCTCGCAGGTCAGATCCTTGCGGATACGGCCCACATAGACGGGATCCTTCCCGGCAATGAACAACGGCATCGGATAGACCTTGTTCGCCGGATCGTCCATCAGAACAACCCCCTGGGCCTTCGAGAAGGCCTCACGCGCCTCCTCGACCGACACCGGACGCTCGGTCTCGAGCCAGATGCTCTCCGAGTGGGCCCGCATCACCGGAACCCGCACACAGGTCGCCGAGACACGGATATCCGAATGCATGATCTTGCGCGTCTCATTGAACATCTTCATCTCCTCCTTCGTATAGTCGTTTTCGGTGAAGACGTCGATATGCGGAATGACATTATAAGCCAACTGGAAGGCGAACTTCTCGACCGTCGGCTCCTTGCCGGCCGCCAGTTCGGCATACTGATTCACCAGTTCGGTCATGGCCGAAGCTCCGGCGCCGCTGGCCGACTGATAGGTCGAAACATGGACACGGCGGATATGCGAAACCCCTTCGATAGCCTTCAGTGCCACGACCATCTGGATCGTCGTGCAGTTCGGGTTGGCGATGATCCGCCGCGGAGCGTTCTTCGCATCCTCGGGATTCACCTCCGGAACCACCAGCGGCACATCGGCATCCATACGGAAGGCGCTCGAGTTGTCGATCATCACGGTACCGTGTTTGGTGATCGTGTCGGCGAACTCCCGCGACGTGCCGGCTCCGGCCGACGTCAGCGCAAAATCCACCCCCTTGAAATCGTCGTTGTGCTGTAACAGTTTGACAACAACATCCTTACCACGGAAACGACAGGTCCGTCCGGCACTCCGTTCGGAGCCGAACAACAACAATTCGTCGATCTTCAGATCGCGCTCTTCGAGGATTTTCAGGAACTCCTGACCCACGGCGCCGCTGGCGCCCACGATGGCTATTTTCATGGTTCGTTTCGTTTTATCGACTTGGAGGACAAGCCTTTCGGGCAAAGATAGTAAAAAAATTTAGGAAAGCAAGCGGCCGCGGTTCGAAACGCATAAAAACATCGCGGACAGGACCTTCCGGATCGTGACCGTCATCTCCATCTCAGAGACCGCCTCCCCGTTCCAGCTGCCGTCTTCTCCGCCTCAGAGACCGTCTCTCCGTCTCAGCAGCCGTCTTCACCGTCTCAGCGACCGTCTCCGCAACCTCAGGGCTGTCTTCACCGCCTCAGCGACCGCCTCAGTGAGCGTCTCTGCCGCCTCTGCCGCCTCTGCGACCGCCCCCTCAATCGCCTCAATCGAAGAACTCCTCGGTGTCGCTGGACTCGGGACCGATGGCATCCATCTCGTCCTCGCAGTCGTAGTGAGGCATCATCGCCGGACGCACAAACTGATCCGTACGGCTCAGCCCCAGACGGCCGTCGTCGTAAACCCGCTTCATGAACTCCCCGACGATCGGCAAGGCCGCCACGCTGCCCTCACCTCCCGAGATGAAATGCACCGACTGATCCTCACCGCCAACCCACGCTCCGGCCACCAGTTTCGGAGCCACGCACATGAACCAGGCGTCGCGGTTCTTGTTCGAGGTTCCGGTCTTGCCGCCGATCTCCATGTCCGTGAGACCGAACTGCCATTTCAGACGCCCGGCCGTCCCGGCGTTGACCACGCCCTGCAGCATCGTCAGCATCGTATAGGCCGTCCGTTCGCTGATGGCATCCTGCGACTGCGGAATAAACGAGGCGATGAGGTTACCCTGCCGGTCCTCGATGCGCGTGACGAAGATCGGATCGGTATGCACGCCCTCGTTGGCAAAGGTCGAGAAGGCGCTGACCATCTCGTAGACATTCGACTCCGAGGTACCGAGGCACAGCGCCGGAACCGGATCGATATAGCTGCGAATACCCATGTTGTGGATGAAGTCGGCCACGGCCTCGGGCTGTTTGGCCTGCTTCATGATCCATGCCGAGTAGTTGTTGCGGCTGCGGGCCAATCCCCAGCGCAGCGGATGCAGCACGCCGTCGTACTCGACCTTACCGGCCTCCTTGGGCGACCAGGCCGTACCGTTGGCCGTCTCGATCGTCGTCGGAAGGTTCGGGACCATCGTGCAGGGGGTGAAGCCCAGGTGATCGATCGCAAAGGTATAGACGAAGGGCTTGATCGTCGAACCGATCTGGCGTTTGCCCTGCTTGGCCATGTCGTACTTGAAGTAACGGAAATTCGGTCCTCCGACATAGGCCTTGACATAGCCCGTACGGGGATCCATCGCAACCATCGCCGCACGCATGATGCGTTTGTGGTGGAGAATCGAGTCCCGGGGCGTCATCACCGTATCGCGTTCGCCCTTGTAGGTGAAGATCTTCATCGGGCACGCCCGGTCGAACGACGCCAGAATCTGTTTTTCGGAGAGACCGGCACGTTTCATCTCGTGATAACGATCCGAATAGCGAATGGCCTGACGCATGATCCGGTCCCGTTCGGCCCGGTCCGTATCGAGGAACAGCACCTTCGTATTCCGATACTGGGCATCCATCTTGGGCTGGATCACCGTCTCCATCTGCTTCTGCACGGCCTGTTCGGCATAGGTCTGCATCGTGGAGTTGATCGTCGTATAGATTTTCAGACCGTCGCGGTAGATGTTGTAGGGCGTACCGTCGGCCTTGCGGTTCTTGTGGCACCAGCCATAGAGCGGATTCTCCTCGTACTCCTTAACCGCCTGATCGTAGTCCCACTCCGTATAGAACTGGTTGCGTTTCGGACGGTCGGCATTCATCACCAGACGCAGCATCTCCCGGAAATAGGTTGCCGAACCCTCGTTGTGCGAAATGGGTTTGTAGTTCAGCACGATGGGAAGCGCCGAAATCGAATCGCGCTGACTGCGGGTCAGCGCCCCCGCCTCGGCCATTCGGGAGAGCACCAGATTGCGACGGGCCAGCGCGTTGTCGGGATTCCGGACGGGCGAATAGCGCGTCGGAGCATTCACCACGCCGACCAGCACCGCAGCCTCCTGTACGTTGAGTTCATGCGGCTCCTTGTTGAAGAACGTATGCGCCGCCGACTTGATACCGTAGGCATTCGAACCGTACTCCACCGTATTGAGATACATGGCGGCGATCTCCTCCTTCGTATAGTTGTATTCGAGTTTGAGGGCCGTGATCCACTCCTTGAGTTTTGCCGTCACGAGTTTCGCCATGCGCGTCACACGACTGCGGTTGCGGACCGTATCGCGCGGGAAGAGGTTCTTGGCCAGCTGCTGCGTGATGGTCGAACCACCGCCCTGCGAGGTATTCTGCAACAGCACGGTCTTGAAGGCCACACGTGCCAGCGAGGGGATGTCAATACCCGAATGGCTGCGGAAGCGGGCATCCTCCGTGGAGATAAGTGCCGCAACGATCGGCGGCACCTCGTGCCCGTCAAGACGGATATGGAGCGTCGAGTCCGCCGGATAGAGGTCGGCATACTGCACATAGGAGCGGGTCTGCACGAAGAAGGTACCGATGACCTTTCCATCCTCGGAGTAGACCTCCGTGGCAAGGTTGCTCCGGGGATTCTCCAGCTCCTCGAACGAAGGCATGCGGCCGAAGACGCCGAGGGCCGTGAGCAGAAGCAGCAACCCCAGCAAGGCGAAGGGTGCGAAGGCCACGCACCAGATCCATTTTATCGCTTTGGGGCTGATCCCCGACTTTTTACGTTGTGCCATAAGAGCGAATTTTGCAGCAAAGATACGAAAATATTCCCTAAAAAGGCAGTCCGAGCGATCCCCCGATCCACACGCCGCCACTCGAGGGATGATAGCACGAGAGCGTAAAGGTCGAGGTGGCCGAGGCCGGTTGCCGGAAGAGGTTGAAATCGAAGACCACATCACCGCCCACCGAGCCGATCTCGCGCCAGATCAGGCCGTCGGAGCCCGGAGTCCGGAAACGGGCATAGGCACCCCCGACATTGAGCCGGATCCGTTTGAAATAGATCACCGAAGGGATTCCGCCTTCGGGATACCACACCGGCAGCTGATAGTTCGCTTCCAGGGCCGTGTAGTTGTTCGAGACGATGTCGGCCGAAGTGAAGCCCCGCGGAATCAGGCGCGTGGACTTGTAGCTCAACGGGGCATAGCCCCCCGGAAACTTGTAACCGCCGACCGACGTCTGATAAGAGGCCGCCACCGAAAGCGAGTGATGACGTGCTACGCCCGGCAGATAGGCGTGGCCGTAGAAGAGGATCAGATCACTGAAATTCCGGTTTTGGGGATTGAATGTGTAGCTTGTCGAGAGCGTATACCCCCAGCGCGGAGCGAAGTCGCGATGGGCCATGCGCACCTGGTCGGAATAGCCCAGTCCGAAGGCGACCCGATGCAGCCCCTTGCGGAAGCCGACATGCTGGATATTGGTGATTCCGCCGCCTTCACCCCACTCGATCTTACCCAGATCGGCCACCATGCCGTTCGAATAGCTCCAGCCGGCCGACGCCGAAAACTGGCGCGTATGGTATCCACGCTGGAAGTAGAGCGGCAGCGTTGCGGTCAATCCCACGGAGTAGTATTTGTCGGGAGCCGGACGCGACTGGTATTCGTATTTCCCGGTCCGGGCATTATACTGTCCGAGCGAATAGAAGAGCTGGTTGCCACCGTACGAGGCATCGAGATCGAAGCGCACACCCAGTCCGTAATAGCGGACGCCAAGGTTCACAAGCGACCCTTCGGAGCGGTTCCAGCCATAGGAGGCATAGGCCTCGGTATTCGAGAGCAGGTTCTGCGAGATGAGCGTGACGCCGGCATTCAGGTCAATCGACTGCTCCTCGACCAGGGCGAACGGATTGAACGCAAGCGGCATCCAGCTGTGGACATTCACCAGATTGGGCACCTTGCGATAGCGTTTCGTGCGGAAATCCGAGGTTTGCGACAACGAATCCACCGTCGTGAAACGCACCGTATCGAGGTTGACCACCTCCCAGCGGCGGCGCGGCGGATTGACCCGGTTTTCGGGCAGGCGCGACGGTGTAACGGGAATCTTCAGGCTGTCAAAAGGCTGTTCGGCCACGCGGTAGCCCAACCGGTCGTAGGTCGTCACGAGCACGTCGCGTCCGGCTGGAGCCGGATCGAAAGCTCCGTAAGTCGAGGACGTGAGGCGGTATTCGCGCCCTTCGGTCAGATCGTAGCAATGGGCCTCATCCTGTCCCGAGGCGATCGAGCCGTAGTAGAGACGTCCATCACCGGCCCGCAGATCAGACAAGGTGATATAGGCCCCGCAGGTCACGGCATGCAGCCCCTCGGCATCGATGCGACCGATCCACATGCCGCTGTCGTCCGTCACCAGCACATACCAGGCCCGGGTCAGATTGTCCCAGGCCAGGCCGTGCAGCTCCGTGCGGTCGGGTGTTGCAAAGCGCTGCTCCTCGCCACTGTTCCGCCGAATGACAACCGTATAGCGGCCGTCGGGATTGTAGTCGATCCACCCCAGCGCATCGGGCGTCGAGGTGGGATAGAGCGCCCTCCGGACCTTGCCGACCGTCCGGGGCCGGCCATCCGCCAGATCCATGTAGCAGAGCTGCGAGTTGACCCGCTGCTCGAAGAGGGCCGAGCGTCGGTATTCGGTCCACCAGACGCGCCCGTTCTCCAGCGTGGGGCGGGTGGAGATCAGTCCCGTCGGGGCGATTGTCCGCTCCCGGCCCGTACGGCGGTCGATACACACGAAACGCGACACACGGGCCAGGTCGGTCTTCACGGCCAGCACGGCCGTATCGCCCAACGCCAGCGGCCATTGGTATTCGGTATGGTTCCGCCCGGGGAGCGCAACGAGCGGCCGGGCGCTGTTCGGAGCCTTCGGCAACGAATCCCAGAAATGTTCCAACTCATCGAAGGTTTCGCGGAAGAATTTTCCCACATTCGTGTCGTAGTACTTTTCCAGTGCGATCCGCGTGGTGGCCAGCAAGTACGGGTTGCGCGAACCGTACCACGCCACCCGGTCCCAGACATTCTCGCCGTAGCGTTCCCAGGCATAGGAGCAGATCTGATAGCCCAGTTCGTAATGGTCGGGGATGTAGTCGCGGTAGGAGCCGCAGAACCAACGGTCGATGTTGCGACGTTCGCGCCCGACGCTTCCCATCGCCCGATAGGCCATCGAAAAAGAGGGTTGAAGGCCCCGGCCGAACGACGACATCATCGTTTCCGACATCACGGCATCACCCTCCATGGCCCAGACCGGCATGCACAGCAGACCGATCGTCGAGCCCTGCTGTCCGAGCAGATAACTCATCACGCGAATCACGCCCCGATCGAGGTTGTTGTACTGCACGGCATGGCGGTACTCGTGGGCTACGAGCTGCTTGTACCACGGCATCGAATAGCCGTCGATGGCCGGCGAGGTAAGGAACTCCACGCGCTTGGGGAGGTACATCACCAGGCCGTTCGACTGGAAATTCTCGGGGTGCAGGACAAAGGGAATGCGCATCGGACCGTGACGGAATCCGTAGGCAATGTCGGGCTGTACGGTGCGGATATAGAAAAGCGTCCGCCGCGCCAACGCCGAAACCGTATCCGGATAGATCATCCGCACGTCGGGCGTGCGGATCGTCGACCACTTGAGCGGAGGATCCGAGCCCCACGTGTAATACTGTGCTTCGGCACGCCGCACACCGAAGAGCACGGCGAGGAGCAGCAGCACGAACAACCACCGCCGCTTCACGTCAGGAACCGGCTTTTTTGCAACGGTAGCCGCTGCGGGTGAGCAGTTCGACGATGCGGTCACGATGGTCGCCCTGAATAATGATTTCTCCCTCCTTGGCGGCGCCGCCGACGCCGCATTTCGTCTTGAGCAGACGCGCCAGCGCCTGCAGGTCCTCGTCGCGCCCCACGAAGCCCTTGACCAGCGTCACGACCTTGCCGGCCCGCTGCTTGCGGTCGAGCCACACACGCAGATCCTGACGCTGCGGAGGAAGGGTCTCCGCCTCGGGCTCTTCGGCGGTTTCGTATTTGAAGTCGGGATTGGTCGAATAGACCATCCCGAGACGCGATTTCCAATCGTTGTCTGCCATAAATCGTGTTCGGATGGTAGGATAAAAACGCCGATTCGGGCGCTTTATTTTGCGCAAAAATACGAATTTTCCTATATTTGTAGACGTATGGCCAGGAAGTTCCCCGAAAAATCGCGCAAGACAAATCCCTTTGCGCATCCGAAACGCCCCGAAGAGCTCCCCAAGCCGTTGCCGGCCAATCCCGATCAGCGGCTCGTGAGGGTTTATGTCGAAGGATACGAGGATGTAGCCTTCTGGCGCGGGATTTTCGACCACTTTCAGAATCCCTATCTGCGTTTCGAGATCTCGGTGCCCGACCGCGGCGACCTGCCCAAAGGCAAGAAGGTCCTGCTGGGCATGATCCCCGACTCCTCGGAGGAGATGCTTCTCTGCGTCGACTCCGACTTCGACTATCTCTTCGCCGGACGCACCGAACAGTCGCGGCAGGTCGCCGACGCACGATTCATGTTCCACACCTACGCCTACGCCACCGAAAACTACCTCTGTTACGCACCTTCGCTGCACAACGTCTGTGTCAAGGCGACCAAGAACGATACGCGGATCTTCGATTTCGTACAATTCATGCACGAATATTCGCGCATCATCTACCCGCTCTTTCTCTGGTACGCCTTCTCGGCACAGCTCGCCTCGGAGAGCGTTTTCCCGCTGATCGACTTCAAGGCCTCGGTGCGGCTGGGATACCTCGAGATCGAAAACAACGGCGAAAAGACCCTGGAGTGGCTCCGGCGCAACGTCTCCAAACGTGAGGAGCTGCTCCGACGGCGCAATCCGAAGATGATCGAGCCGATGAAGGCATTCGAGGAGCAGTTGCAGCAACGGGGCGTGCAGCCCGAAAACACCTACCTCTTCATGCACGGCCACACGCTGATGGACAACGTGGTGATGGTGTTGCTGAACACCGTCTGCGAGAAGTTGCGCGACATGTCGATCGCCCGCATCACCGCCTCGCAGAAACAGGGCGTGGCGCTGAAAAACGAGATGTCGAACTACACGAACTCCCTGCGGTCGATCCGCGACGTGCTGCTCGACAACGAAAACTACACGAAATGTCCGCTCTACAAGAGTCTGCAGCGTGACATCGAGCGTTACATCGCCCGCACGATCTGGAGCATGAAGCGCAACGGCGAGATCAAGGAGCAGTCGGTTGTGGGCATTCTCCACCGGCTCCGTCAAGGGGTCTTTTAAGAGGGGCTTTCGCACACTCCGCCGCCCGTTCCGGAGGTTTCACAGGCTTTACGGACTTCCCGTCCCGACACAAAAAGAGGAGAGCAACCGTGGATGCTCTCCTCTTTTTCCGTTGTTGCCGCCGGGATATGCGAGGACGGTATCACACCGGTCCCCACACCCGCCCCGTCAATACTGCCCCTGCTTTTTGCGGACGATACGCACGGTCGACTGGGTCGCCTGACGGATGAAGACCTGCGCACCCCGGGCATACCGCCGCCACAGATCGTCCGTATAACCGCGCACGGTCAGCAACTCCATGTTCTCGGCCTTCATCACGTCGAATCCCGACTCACGCAAAGCCTTGACCGCCTCGTCGATGTGCCACGAATTGTCGACGCAAAGGCTCAGATTCACCGCCGAATTGTGGATCAGATTGGTTTTGATGCGGAAACGCTCCAGCAGCGAGAAGATCGTCGCAAACTTCTCCTCCAACACAAAGGAAAAGTCCCGCGAGCGGATCGTCAGCAGCACCTGGTCCTTCTTCAGGATCAGGATCGGCACATCCACCGGAGCCGACATGCCCCGGATCACCGTTCCGGGCTTGCGCTTATCGCCGAAAGGCCGCACATAGAGCGGAATGTTCTTGTTCTGCAACGGTTTGATCGTCTTCGGGTGGATGATCTGCGCACCGCTGTAGGCCAGTTCGATGGTATCCAGATAGTTCAGTTCGGCAATCTGCACGGCATCGGGGAAGATCTTCGGATCGGCGTTCAAAACGCCGTCGACATCCTTCCAGACAGACATCGACTCCGCATCGAGGATGTTCGCCGCCACGGCCGCCGAATAGTCCGAACCTTCGCGTCCGAGCGTTGTCGTCGTCCCGTCGGGAGCCCCGCCGATGAAACCCTGGCCGATGAAAACGTTCTCTGGGCCCCCCGCAACGGCCTCACGCAGCCGCGGTGCCGAAGCCTCGATATCGACCCCGGCATCCTTGTGACGCTGTTCGGTGACGAAGCAGCGGCGCATATCGATCCAGCGGTTCGGAACGCCCGCATAATTCAGGTACTCGGAGATGATCGTCGTCGAGACCAGTTCGCCGTAAGCCACGATCGTGTCGTACCACAGCTCGGCATCCTCCGGGCGGTAGACGGTCTGTGTCGCGACCTGCTCCAATTCATCGAAAAGGGCATCGACCGCCGCGAGCCGTTTGGGCTCGTGCCACAGATCGTCGATGATCTCCGCATGATACGTACGCAGGTTGCCGATGTGCTCCAGCGAAAGCTCCTTGTCTCCCTTCTGAAGCCCCTCGAACACCTTTTCCAACGCATTGGTCGTCTTCCCCATCGCCGAAACGATGATGAAGAGATTCTGTTCTTCGTCGATGATCTGGCGCAGGTTTCTAACCCCGTCGGCATTCCGCACCGACGCGCCTCCGAATTTGTAGACCTTCATATTTTTCCTGTTAACCTAACCTCCTATTCAGCGGCAGGGTGCACCTTACGCAACACCCCGCCATCCATCTCTTTCCGGCAACGGGTCCCGCTGCATCCGCAACACCCCGCCACCCGCCTCTTTCCGGCAACGGGTTCCGCTGCATCCGCAACATTCCGCCGCCTGTCTCCGTCCATTTTACTCTCCGACCGATCGGTACGGCACTCCGATATTCTGGAACAGGAATGCGTACATGTCGGCAGCCTCGTCAATCCGCTTCGACGTGGGTTTTCCAGCTCCGTGTCCGGCCTTCGAGTCGATGCGGATCAGCACCGGAGCGTCGCCCGCCTGGGCATACTGCATCGTCGCGGCAAACTTGAACGAATGGGCCGGCACGACCCGGTCGTCGTGATCGGCCGTCATGACCAACGTCGCGGGATATGCGGTACCCTTCTTGATGTTGTGCACCGGAGAGTACTTATATATATAGGGGAACTGCTCGGCGTTGTCCGACGAACCGTACTCCACGGCCCAGCCCCACCCGATCGTGAATTTGTGATAGCGCAGCATGTCCATCACCCCGACCTGCGGCAGGCAGACGGCATAGAGATCCGGGCGCTGCACCTCGCAGGCTCCGACCAGCAGACCGCCGTTCGATGCGCCGTTGATGGCCAGCCGTTCCGAAGAGGTGTACTTATGCGCAATCAGATATTCCGCAGCGGCGATAAAATCATCGAATACATGCTGCTTGTTCTCCAGCATGCCGGCCTTGTGCCACGCTTCGCCGTACTCCAGACCGCCGCGCAGGTTGGCTACACAATAGATACCGCCCTGCTCGACGAACATCAGCGCCGAAGGGTTGAAGCCCGGCGTAATGCTGATCTGGAACCCGCCGTAACCATAGAGCAGGCAGGGATTCTTGCCGTTGAGCTTCATATCCTTGCGATGGGTGATGAACATCGGGACCTGCGTACCGTCCTTCGAGGCGTAGAAGACCTGCTCGGTAACAAAGAGCGAGGGGTCAAAGGCCACATCGGGAGCCTTGTAGAGGGTCGATTCACCCGAAGCGATGTCGTAGCGGTAGATCGTCGACGGGGAGATATAACTCGTCAGCGCATAGTAGAGCTCCGTATCCTCCTTGCCGGCGTCGAAACCGCCTACCGTACCGATAGCCGAGAGCTCGATCTCACGAATCAGCTGGCCGTCGTAGTCGTACTGCGCAATGCGGCTCTGGGCATCCTGCAGATAGGAGGCGAAGAGATAGCCGCCAGCCGTACCGACCCCTTCGAGCAGATTCCGTTCGTGCTCCGCAATGACGGTCTCGACCTGCGAAGGATCATCGAGCGAGATCCGCTTCAGCGCATAGTTCGAAGCCCCCTCGTTGGTCATGAAGTAGAGGTTGCCATCCTTGCAGTCGACGGGCAGGTAATCGTAATCAAAACCGGCAAGCAGCGTCCGGAAGCGCGTCTGCGAAACCTTCCGGCAGAGGACTTCCGCCCCCGAGGTTCCTTCCGAACCGATAACGAAGAGCCACTCTCCGTCCTCGCTCGGCCAGGCCGAGAAGTACCGCAGCGGATGTTCGCGGTCTTCGTAGATGAGCCGGTCGGAGGACTGCGGCGTGCCGAGCGTGTGATAATAGACCTTCTGGAACTGATTCTGGGACGAGTAGACGCTCTTTTCCGGAGCATCGTAGGCACTGTAGTAGAAGCCCTTCGAGTCCGGAGCCCACACCGCGCCCGAGAACTTCACCCATTCGATCCGATCCTCGGTCAGGGCCTTGGTCTCGGTATCCATCACGCGGATCTCAACCCAGTCCGACCCCGAAGCTGCGGCAGCATAGGCGAAATAACGTCCGTCCTTCGAGAACGACATCGCGGAAAGGGCTACCGTACCGTCCTCCGAAAGGGTATTGGGATCGAGGAACACCTCGCCGGGCTTGCCGGGCTCCGTCGTGCGGTAGATTACCGCTTGATTCTGCAGTCCATCGTTGTAAGAGTAGTACCACCAGTCGCCGTGTTTGGCCGGAGCCCCCTCCTTGGGATAGTTCCACAGTTGGGTCAGCCGCTCGCGGATGGCGTCGCGGAAGGGAATCTGCGACAAATAGTCGTTCGTCACGGCATTCTCGGCCGCAACCCAGGCCGCCGTGGCCTCCGAATTGTCATCCTCGAGCCACCGGTAGGGATCCGGAACCTCGGTACCGAAATAGTTGTCCACCACCTCGCCACGCGGCGTCTCGGGGTAGGGAGCGTGTTTTATCTGTTTCATGTTCTCGCAACCTGTCGTTGCCAGAGCCGCAGCAACCGTCAGTGCAGCGGCCAACCGGGAATAACGTTTCATAATAGAGCCGTTTGGGTGATATTGTGGCAAAGTTAGGAAAAATTCGATATTTTCCATACATTTGTCTGCCAGAAAACACCGCAGACGATGGAATGCAACCAGAACGAACTCAGAACGCTCGTCGAGCAGGCGTGGGAAAACCGTGAACTGCTCCGCGACAACGCCGTACAACAAGCCATCCGGCAAGTGATCGAACACATCGACAAGGGTGAACTCCGCACGGCGGAGCCCGTCGATCCCGAAAAGAGCCTGTGGCAGGGCAACGAATGGGTCAAGAAGGCCGTCATCCTCTACTTCCCGATCCAGCCCATGCGCAAGATGGAGGCCGGCGAGCTCGAATGGTTCGACAAGATGGAACTCAAACACGGATACGAGGAGCTGGGCGTGCGCGTCGTCCCCCACGCCGTGGCCCGTTACGGCGCCTACATCGCCCCGGGCGCCATCCTCATGCCCTCGTACGTCAACATCGGCGCCTATGTCGACACCGGCACGATGGTCGACACGTGGGCCACGGTCGGATCGTGTGCCCAAATCGGACGCCACGTCCACCTTTCGGGCGGCGTGGGAATCGGCGGCGTGCTCGAGCCCGTGCAGGCCGCACCCGTGATCATCGAGGACAACTGCTTCCTCGGATCGCGTTCGATCGTCGTCGAGGGGGCCCACATCTGCCGCGAGGCCGTTCTCGGCTCGAACACCGTGATCACCGGGTCGACCCACATCATCGATGTCACGGGACCCGAGCCCGTCACTTACAAAGGCTACGTCCCGCCCCGTTCGGTGGTCGTCCCGGGAAGCTACCGCAAGCAGTTCCCCGCAGGCGAATACAGCGTCACCTGCGCCCTGATCATCGGGCAGCGCAAAGAGTCCACCGACAAGAAAACCTCGCTGAACGACGCCCTGCGCGACTTCGGGGTCTCGGTATAAACGCCGGGAATACACTCCCGACCGCGAAGAACGGGCTCCGGTCATCGTCCGAGCCCAACGGTCTTTCAACCAAACGTCCGAACCATGATTTACCACCTCGACACAACCACCTCGACCAACGACGACGCCCGCGATGCCCGCTACCGTCACGGAGACATCGTATGGGCCGAGCACCAGACCGCCGGACGCGGACAGCGCGGACACAAGTGGCTCAGCCCCGAAGGCGAGAATCTCACCTTCACGATGGTTGTCGAGCCCCGTTTCCTGCCGGTCGCCGAACAGTTTCTGCTCTGTGAGGCCATGTCGGTAGCCCTTACCGACACCTTTGCCGCCTACGATATCGAGACCCGCATCAAATGGACCAACGACATCTACGCCGGGGACCGTAAACTCGAAGGGGTGCTCATCGAACACAACTACGCGGGAACGACCCTCTCGCGCTCGCTGCTCGGAATCGGCATCAACGTCAACCAGACACAGTTCGACCCTTCGCTGCCGAATCCCGTCTCGATGGCGCAACTCACCGGACGCCGGTACGACCGCCGCGAGGTACTCGAGACCTTCGAGCGCTGCATGCTCCGGCGTTACGAACAACTCGAAATCGGCGACCGGGAGGCTCTCCAGCACGACTATCGTTCGCGGATGTACGCGCTGGGGGAGATGCGTCCGTTCCGCTATCCGGACGGATCGATGATACGCGGGGCCATCGAGGGGGTACGACCCTCGGGAGAGCTGATCCTGCGCCACGAAGACGGATCGCTTCACGAATATCTCTTCAAGGAGATCGAGTTCGTTCTTCCGCAATAACGGGACACAGGACACGAACGGCGGAGCCCCCCATTCGTTGCCCGGCCTCCATTTTGCCGATCCCGGCTCCCATTTTACCGATCCTGCTCCCCATTCGCCGTCCCATCACCATTTCGCAGGGGCCGCTACCCTTTTCGCCTCGTCATCATCTTGCCGGGCCCGTCTCCCTTGTATCACCCCCGTCTTCATTTTGCCGGACCCCTCTCTTCCTTGTATCGCCCAGCACCTTACCCCGCCGCGCCTCCTCTTCCCGGCATCGCGACATCCCTTCATCCGGTCACGTCTCCTTGGGTCTTCCCGACTCACTCCGCATCGTCTCCCGCTTCGGTCCCCACTCTCGTCCCTCAAGCCCCTGTCTCCCCTCCCTTTCAGCTCCGCTCGCCTCGCTTTGCAGGCCGTTTAACGCGGGGTCATCCATCCGTTTCTGAATAGCATGGTTTTTGCTGCAATTTTGTGTGAATTTTATAACAATTTTTCTTGCTGTTACAAAAATAACAGCTATATTTGCATTATAAAAACCCGATTATCCTAACAAATTTTTTTTAATACCATGAATGTACCTGCCAATCTGAAATACTCGAACGACCACGAGTGGTGCCGCATCGAGGGTGACGTAGCCGTTATCGGCATCACGGACTTTGCCCAGAGCCAGTTGGGCGACATTGTTTTCGTCGATGTCCCGACCGTCGGTGAGACGCTCGCGGCCGGAGAGGTTTTCGGATCGATCGAGGCGGTAAAGACCGTCAGCGACGCCTTCCTGCCCGTAGGCGGTGAAGTGCTCGAGTTCAACGACGCGGTGGATGCCGATCCGTCGATCGTCAACAAGGATGCATACGGCGAAGGCTGGCTCGTCAAGGTCCGGATGTCCAATCCGGCCGAATACGACGCCCTGCTGAGCCCCGCCGAATACGAGCAGCTGATCGGGTAATCCCGACAGCCGTCTCGAATGGGGACGGAGGAGTTCACGCCCCCGGATCTATGCACGCACAAGCCCCAAAAGCACAAAACGACGGGAGTCGCCGTGCGAAAACAAGAAAAAGGGTTAACATATGGAATGGGCGTGCGATGAGAATGGAGAGGGGTGATCCGGGGAAGATTACCGGATTTACGCTCCAACAGAGAGCGATCTTCCGGAAATGAAAGGTACGGAACAGCAGCGCCCAGAAGTACAGGCTCAAGAGCGGGAACGCAACGACGCAAGCAAGTTCCCCTCATGCGGACCGGGTTAAAACAGAGAGAAGAGCAGCAGCGAGGGAGAGGCACGAGAGAGAGACAAGAGAGAGGAGCAAGTGAGAGGGAGTAAAGTGTGGAGAAGACGAAGAAGAGGGGGGGGGTAGAGAAAGAGGTGAAGAAAGAGAGGAGAGAGTATGTTGCCGAAACGAGAAGATGGATGGCTGCATGGAGGGGAGGGGCAGTGTGAAGGAACACGTATACGAACGTGAAGGAGAGAGAAGCGAGAAACCCAAGAGAAGCACAACGGGAAAGATCCGCCTTGAAAATGCACAAAAGGGGGCTGCCCGGATAGGAGAGAATCCGCAAATCGTTGCCGGAAACGAGGGGAGGAACAAGTGAGATGGAGAGCAACGATGCGGAAGACAAAACGTGAAGCAAGGGAAAAGCCACCCATACCGAGGACGACTCCGTCCCCAAAAAACAGAACAACCAACTAATTCAAACAATTACAGCTATGTCAAAAGTTACTGTCGTAGGTGCAGGAGCCGTTGGTGCAACCTGTGCGAATGTAATGGCTTGCCGGGAAGTGGCGAGCGAGGTGGTCCTCATCGACATCAAGGAGGGCCTCTCCGAAGGCAAAATGCTGGATATGTACCAGACCTCTACGCTGATGGATTTCGACACGAAACTCGTCGGCGCAACCAACGACTACAAGAAGACGGCCAATTCGGACGTGGTGGTCATCACCTCGGGAATCCCCCGTAAACCGGGTATGACGCGCGAAGAGCTGATCGGAACCAACGCCAACATCATGAAGGGCGTTATCGGCAACGTCATCAAATATTCGCCCCGGGCCATCATCATCGTGGTCGCAAATCCGATGGATACGTTGACATACCTCGCCCTGAAGGCTTCCGGACTGCCCAAAAACCGCATCATCGGCATGGGCGGAGCCCTCGACTCCTCGCGATTCAAGTGCTACCTGGCCAAGGCAACCGGAGCCAATATCAACAACGTCGACGGCATGGTTATCGGCGGACATGGTGATACGACGATGATTCCGTTGCTGTCGAAGGCCACGATCAACGGCGTACCCGTCACGCAGTTCGCCTCGAAAAAGAAGCTTCAGGAGGCCGTACAGAGCACCATGGTCGGCGGAGCCACCCTCACCAAACTCATCGGCACGTCGGCCTGGTATGCTCCGGGAGCCGCAGCAGCCATGATGGTCGAGGCAATCCTCAACGACCAGAAGAAGCTGATCCCCTGCTCGTGCTACCTCGAAGGCGAGTACGATCAGTCGGACATCTGCATCGGCGTCCCCGCAATCATCGGCCGCAAGGGTATCGAAAAGATCGTGAAGATCGATCTCACGAAGGAGGAGGCCGAGAAGTTCGCCGCTTCGGCCGAGGCCGTGCGCAAGACGAACAACGTGCTTCACGAGATCAACGCCCTCTAATCGGGACGGCACTACGAACCAAAACGGCTCCGACGCAAAGTCGGGGCCGTTTTGGCATACGGGGCACAGAGAAAGCGAAACAGACAAAAACAGGACCGCACGAGCGGCCCTGTCAGAAACCTGCCGCCGGCAGGTCGTATGTCTTGTCCGGTCTTCCCGAGGGACGGGATCGCTGCCCGGCACCCCGCTCGGCGAGGTGTCAGATCGAGATGTCGAGAATCTCGAAATGGATCGTCCCGGCCGGAACGTCCACATCCACCCGATCGCCCTTCCTGTGCCCCAGCAGAGCCTTAGCAATCGGAGTTCCAATCGCCAGTTTTCCTTCGCGCAGGTTCGCCTCATGCTCGGCCACGATCGTGTAGGTCATCTGCTTGTTGTTGTTGTGATTCAGCAGCGTCACCTTGCTCAGGATCTGGACCTTGCTCTTGTCGATCTTCGACTCGTCGATGACCCGCGCATTGGCGATCGTATCCTCGAGCTTGGCGATACGCATCTCAAGCAGGCCCTGAGCCTCCCGGGCCGCATCATACTCTGCGTTCTCCGACAGATCGCCCTTGTCACGCGCCTCCGCAATCGCAGCCGAGATGGCCGGGCGCTCGACGGAACGCATGTGATCGAGTTCGTCCTTGAGTTTCTTGTACCCCTCGGCGGTCAGATAAATAGTCTCTTTTGCCATAATTCAACCATTCTCCGGAAACCCCGGCCAACGCAGAGTTCCCAAAAAATAAAACATAAAAAATAAGAATCCTGGCCCGTGAAGGCCAGAACCCCGTTTTGTCGTATAGACAAAGATAAGAAGGATTCTCCATATTTCCAAATCTTTTTTTCGGAGTGCCAGATCCCGGGCCCCATGTATCGCCACAAACGGGAACCATTTCTCCGGGATCCGGCGCATAAAAAGACGATTTGCCGGCATGGCGCGATTTCGGCACGTTCCGGAGCAATATTTTTTTTTGCAAATCGTTAATTTATGCGTAACTTTGCGCGATAAAGCGCCGTAAAAGATTCTCAAATGAAGCAGACTTTCTCATACGCCCTGTGCGCCGTAGCGGCAGCGATCTTCCTCTGCGGATGCTCCGGCATGAACGCGCTCCTGAAAAGCGGGCAGCCCGAACTGATCTACAGCAAGGCGCTGGAGTATTACGACAAGGGAAAATGGCAGCGTGCCATCACGCTCTTCGAAGGGGTGGAACACTACTACCAGGGAACTTCGCGCGAAGATACCGTCACCTTCTACAAGGCCCGGTGCCGCTTCAAGAACCGCGACTACGAAACGGCCTCGACCGAGTTGGACGATTTCCGCCGCAAATTCGGCCGCAGCGCCTTCATCGAGGATGCCGAAGGCATGTACGCCCTCTGCTTCTACTTCCTCTCCCCGGCGCCCTCCCGCGACCAGACCATGACCGGACACGCCCTGATCGCCATCAACGAGTTCATCTCCCGTTATCCCGAAAGTTCCCGTGTCGAGGATTTCAGGAAGATCAACGAGGAACTCACCGAACGGCTCCACGAAAAGGCCTATCTGAATGCCTACACCTATTATAAGATCGGACGATACAAGTCGGCCATCGTGTCGCTGAAGAACGCCCTGAAGGAGTATCCCGAGAGCAAGCACCGCGAAGAGATCATGTATCTGATCGTCGATGCCAGCTACCGCTTCGCCAGCAACTCCATCGCCGACAAGCAGACGGACCGCTACCTGGCGATGCTCGACTCGTACCTCTCCTTCAAGGAGGAGTATCCGGAATCGACCCACATCAAGGAGCTCGACCGCATGGCCCAGCACGCCCGGGACTATCTCGACCGAAACAACAAGGACAACAACATATAAGATGGAAATCAAGAAGAACATCCCCAACAACACCATCACGCGCAAACTGGTGGATCTGGACAAGGAGACCGGCAACGTCTACGAGAGCATCAACATCATCGCCCGGCGCGCCAATCAGATCGCGACGGAGCTCAAGACCGAGCTGAATCGCAAGCTCGCCGATTTCTCGTCGCCGACCGACACGATGGAGGAGACCTTCGAGAACCGCGAGCAGATCGAAATCTCCCGATACTACGAGCGGCTGCCCAAACCGACGATCATCGCCACCGAGGAGTTCCTCGATCACGAGCTGGTCTACAAGGAGGGCAAGAACGACACCTTCAAGGAGATCTAATCTCGCGACGATGGATTCCGCAACTGCGGCGGGTCGGACGCTGGCAGGCCGACACATCCTGTTGGGCATTACGGGCAGCATAGCAGCCTACAAGGCTGCCATGCTGTGTCGTTTATTGAAGACGGCCGGGGCCGAGGTTCAGGTGGTCATGACCCCTCTGGCCAAACAGTTCATCACCCCGCTGACGATGGCCACGCTCTCGAAAAACCCCATTCTGGTGGAGTTCTTCAACCCCGAGAATGGAGCGTGGAATTCCCATGTCTCGCTGGGAGAATGGGCCGACTGTTACGTAATCGCTCCGGCCACGGCCAATACGCTGGCCAAGATGGCAACGGGTGTGGCCGACAACCTGTTGTTGACGACCTACCTCTCGGCGCGCTGTCCGGTGGTTGTGGCGCCGGCCATGGACCTCGACATGTATGCCCATCCGGCCACACAGCAGAACCTCCGCACGCTCGTCGAGCGCGGTGTACGGATTGTCGAACCCGGCGACGGAGAACTGGCCAGCGGTCTGAGCGGCAAGGGACGGATGGCCGAGCCCGGAGAGATCGCGGCATTCGTCGGACGACTGCTTGACGGGCAGGACGAAAAAAAAAAGACGCTGACAGGTAAACGGCTGATCGTCACGGCCGGAGCCACGATCGAGGCGATTGATCCCGTCCGTTTCATCTCGAACCACTCCTCCGGAAAGATGGGTTATGCCATTGCCGGTGAACTGGCCGCAAGAGGCGCAGAGGTAACGCTTGTTTCGGGACGGACGGCTCTGCCCGTACCTCCGGGCGTCGAACGCGTGGACGTACTCTCGGCCGACGAGATGTACGACGCCACGGTTGCAGCGTTCGACAAGGCGGACGGGGCGGTGATGTGTGCCGCGGTTGCGGACTACACCCCCGAAAGCGTCTCGGAGACCAAACTCAAGAAGGGCGACGGCGAGTTGTTCATCCGTCTGCGCCGCACACGTGACATTGCGGCTGAACTGGGGCGTCGCAAAGGGGAGCGGATCCTGGTGGGATTTGCGCTGGAGACCGACCACGAAGAGGCACATGCCCAATCGAAGCTCGAAAAGAAGAATTTCGACTTCATCGTACTGAACTCATTGCGGGATGCCGGAGCAGGGTTCCGCGGCGACACCAACAAGGTGACATTCATCGACCGAACGGGAGACGAAGCGCTGCCGCTGCTGTCGAAACAGGAGGTTGCGGAGCGCATTGCCGACCGCATCGAACGCCTCTTCGCCCGTTGACCCCATCGGATCTGCATCCCGGAAAGATTACCCTAGAAAAACCAATTCCGAAAAGATATGTTGCGTCGTCTGTCGGTTGAAAACTATGCGCTGATCGACAAGCTCGAAATGGAGCTGGACCCCCACCTGAATATCATTACGGGTGAGACGGGTGCCGGAAAGTCGATCCTGCTCGGAGCCCTGGGCCTGCTGCTCGGCGCCAAGAACGACGGTTCGGCCATGAAGGACTCGGCCCGCAACTGCACCGTAGAGGGGACCTTCGACCTGACGGGAAGCAACCTGGAGCCCTTTTTCGCGGAGAACGATCTCGACTACGCCGCGGAGACCACCCTGACACGCATCATCACCCCGGCAGGCAAGAGCCGGGCCTTCGTCAACGACGTTCCGGTGCAATTAGGTCAATTGCGCGAACTCGGGACCCGCCTGCTGGACATCCACTCGCAACACCAGAATCTGATCCTCTCGTCGGAGGAGTTCCGCACCTCGGCCCTCGATACCGTGGCGGGGAACAGCGGACTGCTGGCCCGCTACGGGGAGCAATACGCCCGGATGGGCGAGCAACGCCGCCGGCTGGCGGCCCTGCGCGAAGCGGCCGAACAGGGGCGTCGGGACGAGGAGTGGCTGCGATTCCAGTGCGACGAACTGACCGCAGCCACACTGCGGGAAGGCGAGCAAGCCGAACTGGAGGAGGAGCTGGCGGTGCTGGAGAACGCCGACCGCATCGGCGAAGCGCTGACCGAACTGCGCAACGCCCTGGACAACGACGAAACGGGCGTACTGCTGCAACTGAAGAATGCCGAAAATACGCTCGGACATCTGCGCAACCACTACCCCACGGCCGGCGAATATGCCGACAGGCTGCATGCCGTACTGGAGGAGTTGAAGGATATCGACGCCTCGGCCGCCGCCTCGAGCGAACGGCTGGATGGCGATCCCGAACGATTGGCGAAACTCTCGGCACGCCTCGACATGCTGATCGCCCTGCAACAAAAATACCGGGTAGCCGATGAAGCGGAGTTGATCGCCCTGCGCGACCGGAGTGCGGCCCAGCTGGCAGCCATTGTCCACAGCGACGAGGAGATTGCCGCGGCGGAGAGCACCCTCAAGGAGACAACAGCCGCAGCCGAGGCGCTGGCCGAGCAGTTGCACAAGGCACGCGAAAAGGCCGCGGCAGGATTTGCCCGGGAGATTCTTGCCACCCTTGCCAAACTGGGAATGTCCGAAACGGTGTTCCGAATCGAACTGGCCCCTCGCGAAGAGCTGGATCGCACGGGACGCGACCGGGTTCAATACCTCTTCACGGCCAATGCGCGCATGACGCCGCAACCCGTCGAACGGATCGCCTCGGGCGGTGAACTTTCGCGTGTGATGCTGGCGCTGAAGGCCATGCTGGCCAAGCGCATGCAACTGCCTACGATTCTCTTCGACGAAATCGACACGGGAGTCTCGGGACGCATTGCCGACGCCATGGGTGAGATCATCGAATCGCTTTCCGGCTCGATGCAGGTAGTGGATATCACCCACCTGCCGCAAGTCGCCTCGAAGGGTTCGGCACACTTCGTCGTCTACAAGCGCAACGGACGCACGGAGATCACCCGGTTAAGCGATGACGACCGCATTGCCGAGATCGCCAAAATGCTCTCCGGCTCCCAGGTAACGCAGGCCGCCGTGGCGCAGGCCCGCATCCTGCTGGGGCGGTAACGGGTACTCAACAGACAGTTTACCAATCCCCGGAGAGCGGCACTCCCCGGGGATTTTTCATACAACGCAAAATATTTCCGCCAGAAAGAGCCTTGTCCGAAAGAGGCAGATTCCACCCGTAAATCACTTGAATCATGAATAACCTGACGAACGACATGCATGAAATCCTTGCTCTTGCTACCGCGAATCAGCGACGGGCACACGAAATTCTCGCCGAATTGGAATTGCGGGAGGCCTGGCAGGCGGTCGGGGCCCGGGCGGAGGTGGTGGGATCACTCCGTTCGGGACTTCTTTGCCGGCACCTCGACATCGACCTGCACGTCTACACCCCTGCCCCGCTGCGTGTGGCCGGGAGCTTCGCTGCGGTGGCCCGGATCGCTGAAAAACCAGGGATCCGAAGGGTGGAGTACGGCAATCTGCTCGACGAAGAGGACTGCTGCCTCGAATGGCATGCACAATACGCCGATCGGGAGGGACGTCTCTGGCAGATCGACATGATTCACATGGCCGAGGATTCGCCGTGGGCGGGTTACTTCGAACGGGTTGCCGACCGGATCTCGGCCGTCCTGACCCCCGAAACACGGGAAACCATTCTGCGGTTGAAATACGAAACGCCCGACACGGAGAAGATTCCCGGCATCGCCTATTACCGGGCGGTACTGGATGGCGGCGTGCGCAGCTATGCGGTCTTCGAAGCGTGGCGAAAGGAACATCCCGTCGAAGGTATCGTCTCCTGGATCCCATAACCATACAAAAGCCGGACCAATCATGAACTACAGGCTGACACAAGCCCTTCACGGATTTCTAATTCTGAGCACCTCCTGCTGTGAGGATACGGCAGTCGCTGCCCGCACGCTGGTAGCCAGCCGCGACGTCAAACTGAGCGATTGGGTTCGTACGAAGGAGGTGTAAGGATGATTTGCCGATCTGTAAGTGATCATTAACGAGGAGGAGGACTACAACCTCTACCCGCTCGACACGCTGAATCACGGCATTAGAGGCACGGCGGAGTGGCATCACATCTCGCTCCGCAAGCAGATTCCCGAGCTTGACTCGAAAATCTGCATCGTCGGTATCTTGAAAGGCCCTGGCTGAACAGGATTCGATGATTGTGAGGACAGAATCGACGGACGGCCGCTCGGGATCCAATGGCTCCAGCTCCCAAGGTTGGTCTGTTCTGGCAGGAGAAGAGAGAACCCAGGAGGTTTTGTCGTTGGTCGAATGGACACGGCGGCAGAACATCAACAAAGATCCGATTGTTTTCCGGGGAATTGACATGCAATCGGCAGACAAGGCACAAGGGCTGCTCCACACAACGTTGAACAAGGACGCAACAGCTCAACAGCTGCAGGAAGAGATCATACCGAAGTTGGGCCAAATACGGACCTATAACTTCGTGTGATCGGCACGAAGCGGACCTCGGCAGGCCAGTGAAATCAGGCAGGATCTCAACCGTTTCGAAACGATAACTTCCGACACACAGAATCGCGCAATACAAAAACAATGCATCACGCTCAACCTGGAACATTTTGGAATGTGCCTGCTGAACTGGCGGGATCGCTGCATGGCGGAGAACCTGCTATGGATTCGGCAGCAACAGTCCGAATCGAGGGTGTGCTATGGACCCACAACAGCCATGTGACGCGATCTGCCAACCGGATGCTCTCCTGGACAAAGAGCCCGGAAAAGATTATGTCAATCTCGGATTCACCTTCCACGAAGGATGTTACACGGGAATTGCCCCTGATGAACAACAGAGATGGTTGCATGATGTCCAAACGGCCCATCCCGGAACCCTGAAGTACTTGCTCCATCAACTCGATGAGCCGATTTTCCTGCTCGACCTACGGCGGATGCACAAAGAACGATTCCCGATCCTGGAATGGATCAATCAAATGGAATTCCGTCATGTTGGGGTCGTAAAGGTCAAAAAGAGTTCAAGGACCGGAATGTCGTCGACCAATTCGACTATCTGATCTACATCGACCGCATCACGCCTTCACATCTGCTGTTCTAACAGCCCCCAAATATCGGTTTTATGTGTCTGGATCGGTTTTAACGGTCTTATAAACTCTTCAGAATGTTTCTCGGCAACAAAAAAACCGGGGCACTCGATAACGAGTGCCCCGGTTTTCGTTTATGCTGTCGGCAGACAGCGGCCAATCATTACATCATGCCGCCCATGCCGCCGGCCGGCATCGCAGGTGCAGGCTGTTCGGACTTCTTCTCGGCCAGCACGCACTCCGTCGTCAAGAACATCGAAGCAATCGAAGCGGCGTTCTCCAAAGCAACGCGCGAAACCTTCGTCGGATCGATAATACCGGCTGCCAGCAGATCCTCATATTTGTCGTCACGGGCGTTGTAGCCGAACGAGCCTTCACCCTCACGAACCTTGTTGACAACCACCGAGCCTTCGCCACCGGCATTGGCCACGATCTGACGCAACGGCTCCTCGATAGCGCGTTTCACGATCTGGATACCCGTCGTCTGATCCTCGTTCTCGCCCTTCATGCCCTCGAGAGCAGCCGTAGCACGGATGTAGGCGACACCGCCTCCCGGAACGATACCCTCCTCGACAGCGGCACGCGTAGCGGCCAGTGCATCGTCGACGCGATCCTTCTTCTCCTTCATCTCGACCTCGGTCGTAGCGCCCACGTAAAGAACGGCGACACCGCCGGCCAGCTTGGCCAAACGCTCCTGGAGCTTCTCCTTGTCGTAATCCGACGTAGCCTTCTCGATCGAAGCACGGATCTGAGCCACACGTGCTGCAATAGCCTCCTTCTTTCCGGCACCGTCGACAATCGTCGTGTTCTCCTTGTTGAGCGTCACCTTGTCGGCCGTTCCCAGCATGTCGAGCGTGGCATCCTCGATCTTCATGCCCTTGTCGGCCGAGATCACCGTAGCACCCGTCAGCACGGCGATATCCTCAAGCATCTCCTTACGACGGTCTCCGAAGCCCGGCGCCTTGCAGGCGGCGATCTTCAACGTACCGCGCAATTTATTGACAACCAAGGCCGACAAAGCCTCTCCGTCAACATCCTCCGCAATGATCAACAGCGAACGTCCGCTCTGAGCCACCGGCTCCAGAACGCCCATCAGCTCCTTCATCGTCGAGATCTTCTTGTCGGTGATCAACAGATAGGGCTTCTCCAGTTGTGCCTCCATCTTCTCGGGGTCGGTGATGAAGTAGGCCGAGATGTAGCCCCGGTCGAACTGCATACCCTCAACTACCTCGACATGGGTTTCGGTACCCTTGGCTTCCTCGACGGTAATCACACCCTCCTTGTTGACCTTGGCCATTGCCTCGGCAATGAGCTTACCGATGTTGTGGTCGTTGTTGGCCGAGATGGTGGCTACCTGCTCGATCTTCGCAAAGTCTGAACCTACCTCCTGGCTCTGGGAGCGCAGCGACTCGACCACCTTGGCGACGGCCTTGTCAATACCGCGTTTGAGATCCATCGGGTTGGCACCGGCGGTGACGTTCTTCAATCCCACGCCGATGATCGACTGAGCAAGCACCGTAGCGGTTGTCGTACCGTCACCGGCATCGTCGTTCGTCTTCGAGGCGACCTCCTTGACCATCTGGGCGCCCATGTTGGCGAAAGCATCCTCCAACTCGACCTCCTTGGCCACCGTCACACCGTCCTTGGTGATCTGGGGAGCCCCGAATTTCTTATCGATAATGACGTTACGGCCTTTGGGGCCCAGCGTCACCTTGACTGCATTCGACAGCGCATCGACACCCTCCTTGAGGAGTTCACGCGCTTCCACATTATATTTAATCTCCTTTGCCATGGTTGTTTCGTTTTAGAAATTAGATGATTGCCAGAATGTCGTTCTGCTTCATGATCAGATAGGTCTCGCCGTCGACCTGAATCTCCTGACCGGCATACTTGCCGTAGAGAACCTGGTCACCGACCTTGACCTCCATCTTCACCTCCGAAGTACCGGGGCCAACGGCAACGACTTTACCTGCCAGCGGTTTTTCCTTGGCCGTGTCGGGGATAATCAGTCCGCCGGCCGTCTTCTCCTCCGCGGGATTCGGGAGAATCAGCACGCGATCCGATAAGGGTTTTACGTTCATAGCTTTACGTTTTTAATTGTTATTATCTATATTTTCGTTCTATTTTGCTCGTGCAAGCAACCCGATTACCAACAATTGATGTGCCAATTGGTTTTTGGCAGATTTCGGGGTGACAAACGTGCAGGCGGACTGCCATTTTGTCACCCGGAGAAATTTGCCGCAATTTTTCCGGTCGATTTTTTGCACAAACCGAAAAAACGTTTTACCTTTGCAAACCGATACGAGACACGTATCGACATGGTGGATGTAGCTCAGTTGGTTAGAGCGTCGGATTGTGGTTCCGAAGGCCGAGGGTTCGAGCCCCTTCTTCCACCCCAGGAGCGCCGGAGGGAAGCTAAGAGATGAGCCCCAAAGAGCGGCCACAAGAGTGGCCGAAAAGCGCACAACAAGCAAAAGCCTTATGTATCCATGATATGTAAGGCTTTTTTGTTTTTACAGAAGCCTGTGAATACATTGGCAGGCAGCGTGTCCGAGCCCCAATCCAGGCCGCCAACAGTGGTTCTGACATCCAAACCTGCGTCGAATAACGTTTCGGGCAAACGCCCATCCAGGCCCGGATTTCCATCAATAGTCTTGTCGCATACGACCGTTCAATCCACAAGAACCAGGATCTGAAAAAGATTCTTACCCCCGATTGTTTTTCGACCAACCGTCACGCCCCGGGACAGACAGCCCAGGAGAGAAGGCAAATCCACTTTTTAGTGCCACATCACAGAATTTTTCTATTTCCCTGCCAATCTTTCCATGAATAATAGCCACAGATAATTAGTACCGAGATAAAGTTTATCGAATTGTTTCGATAGCGTTTCTCGAGAAAATAAATTAATTTTGTTTACACGACCATCCGCTCAATGCATATTGAAGCTTTTAGGCGACAAAGCCATGAAAAGATTTTTGACATCCATACTCCTTATCCTTGCCTTTTGCATCCAGACACAAGCCGCGGAACACCTGCTCTGGAAAAACATCTCCGTCGGTAATATGCCGATGGCGGTCCATGCAATCACGCGCGCCGAAAACGGATTGACCTGGCTGGGAACCGACTAC
>CALUJN010000058.1 GCA_944320985.1 uncultured Alistipes sp.
GGTTCTTGCGGTTCAGAATGGCCCAGCGGCAGTTGTCCGGATTTTTGAAACTTGTATTGCAGAGCGTCTCAAACTCGCGCGTAATCTGCATGAAGGTGGCCGGAGAATCGTCCTGCTGGCAGAAAAAACCCACAGCCGACAAGGCTGCGATTACCTCCATCAGGTCGGAATTGGTGAATCGCTTCGATATTTTCAGCGACGAATGAGGACGCGAAGTATGCACATTCCGAACTCCAGGATATTTTAATTGTAGATAGATCATCTGCTTCTCGAAATTTATTAACGAGAGAGAAGAACGGATTAATAGACACTGCAATGAATCAGAATCTTTGTAGCTTTCTAATAACTGAGCCAATGTCTCGCGGATTTGAGCAAGAATATGCAACGAGTCAAGTCTCGAGTACCTTTCCTGTTTGGAAATTTGCTGGATACGCTTGACAAAACGATCATATGCCATTTTTAGGTTTTTACGTTCTTTATTGTACAACGGTCTATTTGCCGAAGAAAGAAGTTGTGCTATAAAACTGCTTTTTTCAAGCTTTTTAACTCTTTTTTGCATAACCAGGATTGAAAAATACACAATGTACTTTTAAATAAATTCACACATTGTACATGGGTTGACTGCTTTTCTAGAATTTATAGCCATTACTTATTAAATTAAACATCCAATGGCAAATCTGTTCGCTTTTCATCTTTGGCTTTCAGTTAGGAAATAATATCCGATTCAATGAAAACAAACTCAGTAAAATTTCTTATCCACGCTCAACATACCCGCGTGGGCGTTGTTTAAGGATATCCAAGCCCAACATACCGCTTAGTAAACAGGGCTGTGTATTGGTCCAAAAGACGATACGGTACTATTAGTCAGAGAATACCCAACAGAACAGCTACAGCATTACCGAACACTACAACCTTCACAAACAAATTTCTATAAATCACATCGGTGTTAACAAACCCGAGACATCATTATCTTTACGAAAATAATCCGCATATATGGGTATCTCAGACGCAGCCATTCTCCAGTGCATCCGTAAACTCGACGAGGCAGGGTCATCTTGGGCAGCTAACAGATCGTGGACTCCTAACGTCTGCGTCTACATCCACGTCATATTCAAGGTACCACAATTGCAAACCTATATGGTTGAAAAACTGTGACAGTTAAGAAGATTCGAGCGCCACTATATCACGAACAAGGACAACATCCTCATGAAACTTCTACAACGTAGAAAATGAGCAACTGATGTACACCTCCTTCGATGGGATCCTGCACACCCAAGACATCTCCGCCATGAAGACGAACATTTCTCTGTCGCAGGACTTCCAATGTAAGGCAAACATCTATTTCATCAAGAAACAGACGCCCATCTCGGATTGTTCATAAAAATAAACAATGCTGAAAATCAACATTATTCAACAAAGAACAATCCACCAGCACGATAAGACATACGGGAGGATTGTCTGTTTTCAGCGTAGAGCTATCGCCCCGGTTATCGGGCTGAAACGAGGAGAGCTGGTTTAACGGATATTGAGCAAGACGAAATTATCAAGAACGGTCTGTTGTGCGATTTGCTGAAGGTACTCTGCCAGTGAGGTTGGCAGATCGGCTGTAAATTCCGTCCGATAAGGCTTCCGGAATAGCGTCGTGAAGATGACATTTGCCGCCAGATAGCTCCCCGGAACCGCCGGATGGTAGTTGTCGGAACGGTAGAGTTCGCACTCGGGTCGTTCCCGGCGCACCTGTTGCCAAGCCATCCCTACGGGCGCACACCAGGCGTCGTTGTCGTATGCCATTTCAAGATAGCTGGTCTTCAGGCGTTCCTGCATATGTTCATAGTCGTTGGCCAGAGGATAGTTTGCTACCGGTTTCCGGTTCCCGAATTTATGCCCCCACGTCATATAGAAAACTACTTTGGCTTCGGGAGAACCGATATGGGCCAGGCTATCCAGTGCATGCGATGCCGGATAGACTTTCTGAATGACCTGGCGTGTCGACATGGCCGGGGCCGTGCTCTGCTCCTGCAGTACGATATAGTCCCAGTGGCCCGAGATCAACGCCCGGATCAGTTCCGGGTTTTTCAAATGGCCCGAAAATCGCTCTCCGCCCTTCAGGAAACGAGTACAGGAGAGCTTTACCCCCTGCGAGGCCGCAATCTCCCGGACCATCCCAGGAAGGTCGTTGAAATAGGTGAAACTGTTGCCGATCCACAGGATGCGTATCGAATCCTGTTGTTGCGCGGCCATGCTGATCGGAATCAATGCGAGTAATACTCCAAGAAGTTTGCGTATCATCTTTTGGGGAAATTAAGTTTGTTGGAGATCGTTGCTGCCGAAGAAATACTTTGGACATCCGAATCTCCAAAGGTAAAGGTAGTGATTTTTGGCTGATACGTTTGTACGTCCCGTCTCCCGAATTGTCCCTTCCGTATCTTTCAGGGGGCTTGAAATTCCGAGACCGTGCTTTTCTCCGCGGTCGACGCTTGTGATCTCCCGATGTGTCCGGGTTCTTTTCTCCCGGGGAAACCAGGCCCTGCGGCGAAACCTTACCATGCGCCAAAAACGCAAACTTTTGAGACGCGCAAACAAAAGACAACCCCGAAATTCCGCTTTCTTTGTATCCGAAACCAACCAAATCCGACATGATGAACAGCTCCTCAAAAACAAATCTCTTCTTTCGCTGTGTGAGACTCCTGTTGGCCGGAGGACTCATCGGCTCGTTCCTTTCGGCCTGTGCGGACGATAATGTCGCATCGTCCGATGATGGATTCGCCATCACCAGCATTGCTCCGTTGAAGGCATTTTACGATTGTTATACGCTTACGCAACTTGACCTCCCGGGCAAGGGCTTCGAATCCGGGGATGTCGTTCAGTTCATCGACACCGGTGTCTCGCACAATACCTATACCTTGTCGACCGAACGGACGGACGATGGTTTGACGGTCGCTCTTCCCGACAATCTGGTCGCTGGAGAGTACGGGATCTATGTTGTGCGCCGGGGTATTCGATTCCTGTATGGCACAAGTTATTTCGGACGTCTGGACAACCGGAATCTTACGGCGCAGAATCACCCTCGGTTGTTGATGGACGCTGCGGGTTTCGAAACCTTGAAGGCCCAACTGGCAACTGCCGATCCGGAGTCGCTGCTGGCGCGGATGCATACTGAGTGTATGGTGGTGGCCGATGCATGGGGAATGGCCTCTGCAGACCTCGCTTTTCAACTCGATGCTTCGGGGAAACGTATCCTGACTGTTGCACGAGAGGCTCTTCTGCGAATTTTTTCCTGTGCGTACGCCTATCGCGTGACCGGGGATTCGAAGTATTTGGAACATGCCGAGCATGATCTGAATACGGTTTGCGGATTCGAGAGTTGGAATGCAAGACGTCATTTCCTCGATGTGGCCGAACTTTCCGTAGCTGTGGGGTTGGGATATGACTGGCTTTACGGGGATCTGAAACCCGAAACCCGGGCCAATGTAGAACGCGCCTTGCAGGAGTATGCCTTTTTGCCAGCCGAAACCGAAGAGTGGAACCTCAATTTCTATGAGTCGGGAAGCAACTGGAATCAGGTTTGCAACTGCGGTATGATTTGCGGAGCGCTGGCTATTTACGAAGTCTGCCCGATCCGGGCCGCCGCACTGATCGAGAAAAGTATCGATTCAAACCTTAACATCCTTCTGGATATGTATGCTCCGGACGGCAATTATCCGGAAGGTTATAGTTACTGGGGCTACGGGACGACCTTCGAATGCCTGATGATGGCGCTTTTGGAGAGTGCGGTCGGTACGGATAACGGATTGAGTGATTCTCCCGGATTCTCCCGGACCGGGAATTACATGCTCCACATGATCGGGACAAATGGATGTTTCAACTATTCGGACAATGGGCCGTCAGCCTATGCTGAACTTCCGATGTGGTATTTCGCGGACAAACTTGACGATCCGTCGCTGCTTTTTTACGAACTTTACCTGCTTGGCGTACAGCCGCATCGCAGTTCGTGTGCTGAAAAACGGTTGCTTCCGATGGTGATGCCGTTCGCCAGCCGACTGAATCCCGAAACGGTCCCGGCCCCGGCAGACAAGGTTTGGACGGGGAACGGAAAAACGCCGGTCGCTCTGGTCAGAACCTCCTGGACTTGGGGCCCTGAAGACAAGTTTCTGGGATTGAAGGGTGGTAAAGCTGCCACGAGTCACGGGCATATGGATGCCGGATCGTTCGTATATGATGCCTATAACGTGCGGTGGGCCGCGGATCTCGGAAGCGAGGACTATACGATTCTTGAGATCAACATCGGGAACGGACCTACGTGGGACAGCTCCCAGAATTCACTCCGGTGGGATGTCTTCCGCCTGAACAATAAACAGCACAATACGCTGACGATCAACGATGCCAAGCACAATGTCGAAGGTTTTGCTACCGTATTGTCGGCTATCGATTCCGAGACGGAACAAGGTGCGGTTCTGGACCTTACTCCGATATTTGCCGATGAAGCCGCTGCGGTGCGTCGTACCGGAAAAATTGTCGAAAACCGGGATCTGGTAATCCTTGACGAGATAACTGCTCGCACGGACAAGGATGCTCGGATCCGCTGGACGCTGGTGACGGAGACGACACCAACGGTTGCACAGGACGGTATTACTCTGACGGCCGATAATGGAAAAGTCATGCGCGTTACGGCCAATGCCGGTGTGGAGATCACCTATGCGAGCTTCCCCGACGAACCGTCAACCGCTTACGAGACTCCACTCCCGACCGTCAGCATCGTGGGCTTCGAGGCAACCGTTCCGGCCGGAGCGAGTGTCTCTTTCCAGACCGTTTTCACCCCGCAGCCATAGATGTCGAGAAGTTGGGTGAGAGGCGCCATTTGCCGGGAAAATCCCATTCGGGGTTCCCGGCAAATCCGCCGTTTTTCTCCGGAATCCGGGCTTGGACGATTCCGTTTCATCGGATTTTCGCTATATTTGTTCATAAGACTTCCTCCTTTTCCAACTTCGTCCCCGAATGAAAAGACCTCGTTTTATCCCTCTTCCGATCGTCTTTCTGTGCTGGTATTTTGCTCTGTCCCCTCTCGGAACGAAAGCGGGACCGCAGTTCATTCGACACCTGCCCAATCTGACAATCAATGCTTTCGTTCAGGATTCCATCGGTTATGTGTGGATTGCCACGGGAAACGGCCTTTGCCGCTATAACGGGCAGCTCTACTACTACTATCAGAATGAGCCGGATAATCCTTCGTCGCTCCCCGACAACCGGATCCATGCGCTTCATACGGCTCCAGACGGGGTTTTGTGGATCGTCTCCGACAGCGGAATCTCCACTTATGACTCCATGCACGACTGTTTCAGACATGTCCTGTGCCGAAAAGGCCTGCATGGAATCGCCGCTTCCGGATCCCGGGTTCTCTGTTATGGACCCGGAGGCATGGTACTTCTCGATACAACGGAAGCGTCGGTAATTCATCAGGCGTGGGATGCACGGCACTGTCCCGATGTGCTCGAAGCCGACGGGAACGGCGATTTTTGGGGCGCATTTTCCGGAAATCCCGCCTCCATGCTGCGTTATGGACCCGATCTGGCCGTGCGCGACAGCCTTGTTCTTCCGCACAAAACCGCTTTTTACAGCAGTTGTCATGACCGGAAGGGGCGCATCTGGCTCGGGATGGAACAAGGTATTTTTGTCCTCGATCCCGTTTCGGGAGAGTCTGCTGACGATCCGGCGCTGGCCCGCTGTCTGAAACATGTCGCCGACTATTGCGTGAGTATGCTCTTTTCGGACCGTGCCGGAACGGTCTATATCGGAACCCGGGGCGACAATATCCACACGTTCAATACATCGAACGGAAATGCCGAATACAACATCGTCAACCGCTTCCAACTCAGTTATACGAGCGATTTCCGGTGCGGTTTCAGCGATATGGAGGGGAACGTCTGGATCGGAACGGGCGACCGCGGCTACTCCGTGAGGTATGCTCATCGGAAAAATTTTACGGTTAGCGGCCGCCTGGCCAAACTCACACAGGGGAAGTATATCAATGCCATTACGCTCCAGCAGGATGGTACGTTGTGGGTCGGTAGCCGCTACAAGGGTCTGTTGGCTTACAACAGCCGGAATCCGGTTGCTCAATGGTATAGCGTTGCGAACTGTGCGTTCATGCGCCAGATCGCCAGCAATGGAATCGAAGCGCTTTATGCTGCTTCGGATCAGCGGCTGTGGATCAATCTGGCAGACAGGATCGTCGTCTGCGACACCCGCCTGACCCGGATCACCGGACATGAATTGTTGCCGGAGAGATTGGCCGTCAACCGTTTCTGCGAGGATTCCGACGGGAGAGTGTGGGCGGCGGCGCGCAACGGGCTGGTTGTGTGGGAACGCTCGGACTCGCCCCGGCGGCTCTTTTCAGACCGTGATGTCCAGGATGTCGTGCGTCTCGACGATACGACCCTGCTCGCCGCTGTCTCCGGAGCGGGGATCTTTGCAGTCGACACGCGCCGTCTCCGCACGCGCCGCTGCTTCGAATCCTCCGACAGCCTTGTGATCCGGGGACTGCGGAATCTGTCGTGTCTTTTGCCGGGGGACGACCGTTCGCTCTGGATCGGAACCCGGTCGAACGGCCTGCTGCATTGCGATTCCACCGGTCTCTTTTCCTCCTATACGCTCGGCAAAGGGCTGGCCAGCAACGAAATCTCCGACCTGGCCCGGGATGCCAGCGGGAATTTGTGGGTGAGTACCTCCTACGGACTTTCACTTCTGACGGCCGGGGCCGATCACGTCATCAACTATTTCCAGTCCGACCGGTTGCAGACCCAGCAGTTCTGCCCGCATTGTGTCCTCGCCACCCCTTCGACCCTCTATTTCGGCGGGAATCTGGGACTGGCGCAGTTCTCTCCGCAGCGGATCCTCTCGCAAATCTCGAAACAACCCGTACAACTCGTATTTACGGAGATTCGTATTAACAGCGTCGTGCAGGTCCCTTCGGAAAACGGACTGCTTACTCGGGCTCTCAATGATACCGAACGTATTGTCCTCAACCACAAACAGCGCAATATCGACATCGGTTACGAAGCCGTTGCTTTTCTTTCGCCGGAAAAGATCCGGTTTGCCTATCGGCTTTCAGGACGTAATGTCGACAGCGAATGGAAATATGTCGAAAATCTTCGCAATGCCAATTACGCTCATTTGCCTGCCGGGCATTACCTCTTCGAACTGAAGGCCCAGAATCCCGACGGGTTCTGGAATGCGGAACCTCGGCGTCTGGAAATCATCATCCGCCCCTCTCCGCTGCTCACCTGGTATGCTTTTCTCTTCTATGTGCTGGCGGTGGGCGGGGGTGCTTGGTTTGCAAACCGCTTCTATCTTCGGCGGAAACTCCAGAAAATGGAATTGACACTGGCCCGTACGGAACTGGAGCGTGAAAAGGAACTTACCAACATGAAGATCAACTTCTTCACGAATATCTCGCATGAGTTGCGGACTCCGCTGACACTCATCTATGGTCCGGTGAACATTCTGCCCGAGGTTACCGACAGGAACCGGATGCGGGAGCTTATCTCACTGATCAATTACAACATCCAGAAACTGCTCGATCTGGTCGATCAGACCCTCAATCTGAGTCGTATTGAAAACGACACGTTGCCCCTGTCCGTTTGTCGGCAGGATATTCTTCCCTATGTCCATCGATTGTTGGGTAGCTTTACCTGTTATGCCGATGAGAAACAGATCTCTATGCGTTTGGAAAGTACTCCTTCGGAACATCTCGTTGTCGCTCTTGATCTCGACAAGTTTGGAAAAATTCTCTCCAATCTGTTATCCAATGCCTTGAAATACACTCCGGAAGATGGCCATGTGGAGGTGGTGCTGAGACTCGGTTCCGAACTCCCGGAGTCGCTTGCAGATGCTTTCCCGGCTTCGCAATACCTCATTGTCAGCGTCTGCGACGACGGGATCGGCATGAGCCAGCAAGATATAGAGCGTATTTTTGAACGCTACAAACGTCTTACCCAAAGTGAACGAAGCACCGTCGGCTCGGGAATCGGACTTCATTATGTCAAGCAACTGCTGCGGGTGCATAAGGGAAGTATCGCTGCGGAGGTCCGTCCTTCGGGAGGAATGAGTTTTACATTCGCCATTCCCGTGGATAAGGCGCTTTACGAATTGTCTGATGAACCGACCATTACGACCGAATTCATCGACGGAATGACCTCTGCGGCCGTCGAGCCCTGCGCCAGTCTTGAATCCGAAGAGATTGTTCCACAGGTTGAAAAGGCGGAGGAGTCCCGGCCAAAAATTGTGATTGTCGAGGACAATCCGCAATTGCGGCACTACTGCAAAATGATTTTCACGCCTCATTATCAGGTGTTCACGGCTGAAAACGGCCTCGATGGGCTCGATTTGGTCAATGCCGAAATGCCCGATGTGGTGATTACGGATCTTCTGATGTCGAAAATGGATGGGTACGAGTTGTGCCGCCGGATCAAGGGGGATCTCGTTCTGAGCCATATTCCAGTCATTATGTTGACGGCCAAAAGTTCCGATCAGGACAAGATTATCGGTTATCAGGAGGGAGCGAATGTCTATATCACCAAACCGTTCAATCCCCGGTTGCTTCAGACTGTCGTCGGCAATCTGCTCGCGTCTCAGAAGCGCATTCGGGAGATGATTCTTTCACAATCAGGCAAACCGCTTGCCGAGAGAGAGATTCCGGACGCTTCGGGAATTCCGGGAGATGAGATTGGAAACGGCGTACGCCTCTCTCCTGCAGATCAGGCATTCCTCGACAAACTGTGTCGGATGATCGATGAAAATCTCTCCGACTGTACGCTCAATATCCATACGATCTGTATCGAAATGTGCATGAGTCGGGCCAGCTTTTTCCGGAAAATCAAATCGTTGACGGGAGTTACACCGAATCAGTTCATTCTGATTTATCGTTTGAATCGTGCGGCTGAGATGGTCCGCAGTCGGGAATTCCGTTTCAATGAGATTGCCGACCTGGTGGGATTCAGCTCCCAGTCCCATTTTTCGCGCTGTTTCAAGCAGCATTTCGGAGTGTCGCCGAAAGAGTATGCAAATCGTTCGTGAAACGGAGATTTTGAGATTTTCGGACACATTTTTAAGACCCTCGTGACGGGGACTTCCCGGTTGTGGAAATACTTTTGCCGTACAACAACCGAAAATCTCAATCATGAAAAAACTTCTGATTACCGTAGCCTGTATGCTGACAGTGTGGAGCACGGAAGCCCTCTATTCTCAATCCATGGCGGGTCGGGAAGCCGAAGGTTACCGCGGGATCTGGTTTACGATCGGGCAGGCCCGATCGGGCTTTGGGGACAAATACTCCGGAGGCCTGGGCACCTATACGATGAAACACATCCCGGTAGCGATCTATTCACCGGAGTCCGACAAGACCTTTTTCGTCTATGGAGGGACTCCGGAAACCAGTCGTAAATACCTGCTTTGTATGGTCGGGTGTTATGACCACAAAACCGGAATGCTGCGCCGTCCGGTGATCGTTTGCGACAAGGGTGTGGACAAGGTGCACGATCCGCACGACGACCCTACCATCCAGATCGACCGGGAGGGATATGTCTGGATTTTCGTCGCCGGGCGCGGGAATACCCGTCCGGGAATCCGCTACCGCAGCCGCAAGCCCTATGACATTTCGGTTTTCGACCGGATCAACGAGAGCATTATGGCTTATCCGCAGATCCATTACCATCCGGATCGTGGCTTTTTCCTCTTTTTCACCCGTTACGACGGCAAACGCCGCCTCTTTTTTCAGACAAGCCGGAACGGAGTTGAATGGACCGATTATCGGCCGTTGGCGTCGATCATGGAGCCCAGGGAGACCAAATCGGGTCATTACCAGTTTTCCACGCTCTGCGGAGACAAGCTCATGTGCTGTTTCAACCGGCACCTCAACGGGAACTGCGATACCCGGACGAATATCTATTACGTCGAATCGAAGGATTGGGGCGAGACCTGGACGACGGTTGACGGGCGTCCGGTGACATTGCCGGTAAGCCGATGGCACGATGTCTCCCTGGTCCGGGATTTTCAGTCCGAGCATCGGAACTGTTACATCAAGGACATTAATTTTGGAACCGACGGATATCCTGTTATCCTTTACCTTACGAGCGATAATTATCTGACGGGGCCTGCCGGGGGGATCCGACAGTGGCAGACGGCACACTGGGACGGTCGGGAGTGGATCTTCAACGATTTGACGACCTCGACACATTGCTACGACAGCGGGAGTATCTGGATCGACGACAAGGATCATTGGACGGTCATCGCTCCGACGGCTGTCGGCCCGCAATACTGGGGAACCGGCGGTGAGATGGTGATGTGGCGCAGCCACAACAAAGGCAAAAGTTGGAAACTCGTCCGCCAACTGACACGCGACAGTCCGCGGAATCACTCCTATGCCCGTCGTCCACTCCATGCGCATCCGGACTTTTATGCCTTTTGGGCCGATGGCAATCCCGAACGTCTCAGTATTTCGCGACTCTATTTCTGTAACGATCGCGGTGATGTGTTCCGGATGCCTTATACGATGGAGAGCGAGTGGCAAAAGCCGGAACCCGTAATCGACGGAAAACCTCTCGATTGAATCAATCAATGCTGAAACCTTAAAATTTTCAAATCATGTTCAGAAAAATTCTCGCAACCCTGGCTTTCGGTATCCTTTTTTCGGGAATTCCCCATGTTTCGGTGGCAGGTCGGAAGGCCGATACACAGATTGCCAACCGGGTGGCACAGTGGCAGATCGACAATTTCGGAAAATACATCACCTCCAGATCGGGGAAACGCCGCGATCAGAATTGGGTTAATGGCGCTCTCTATCGCGGGATGGTAGTTTGGGCTCAGACTTCGGGTTATACACCTTGTGAAGATTTTGTGTTGAAGATCGGGCGTCGGACCGGTTGGAGTATGGATTCCCGGCCTTATCATGCCGATGATATATGTGTTGGACAGGCTTATCTGTTGCTCTACGAAAAATACCATGATCCCGAGATGCTCGCACCGGTGAAGGAACGAGCCGATACGGTGGTAGACTATCCGGCCAAAACGCAACTGCATATCAAGGCCAAGGATGGACAAAAGCGTTGGAGTTGGTGTGATGCTCTCTTCATGGCGCCTCCGGTTTATGCGCAGTTGTCCAGAATCACGGGAGATCCCAAATACCTTCAATTCATGAATGCGGAGTTCTATGCCACGACCGGCAAACTCTACGATCCCGAGGAGAAACTTTTCTACCGCGATGCGAACTTTATCGAGAAACGCGAACCCAATGGCCGCAAGGTCTTTTGGAGCCGGGGCAACGGTTGGGTTTATGCCGGGCTGGTCATCCTGCTGGAGACCGTTCCGCAGAGTGATCCCTCGTATGACTTTTACCGGCGTCTCTATCTCGAAATGACCGAGGCGATCCTTGCCTGTCAGGATGAAAACGGCTCGTGGCGTCCCAGCCTGCTCGACCCCGAGGTCTATCCGACCCCGGAAAACAGCGGCTCGGCCTTCTTCACCTACGGCCTGGCCTGGGGCGTGAACCACGGGCTTCTGAAAGGGGCTGTCTATCGCAAGGCCGTCAAACGGGCCTGGAAAGCCTTGTGCTCCTACGTGCGCGAAGACGGCCGCATGGAGTACGTCCAGCCCGTGGGAGCGCAGCCTCGCCTCACCAAGCCTTCGCAAACCGAAGGATACGGGGTCGGCGCCTTTCTGCTCGCGGCTTCGGAGATCGTAAGGATGTGATTCGGAACGGAATTCCGTCGGCAGGGCGGATGCGATTCCTGGACAAAAAAGAGAAACGGTCATGAAAAAAGATTTGGGTGCATCCCGGTATCTTTGAGTGACCGAACCAACTACCATAAACCTATGACGACCCTTAAAACCCTATTTGCAGGATTATTCTTGTGCTCCGGTTGCGGAGTGCTCCTGCCCGCGTGTTCGGAAGATCCGGCCGTCGAAGCGGCCGACCGGGTCGAGATTTCCGATCTGGAAGAGACGATCCGATTCTCCTATGAGGCCCTGGAGCCCGTGTCGTTCCGGATCTCGTCGAACAAAACCTGGTCGATCGCCAAGGAGGACCTCGACTGGCTCGACGTGTCGCCCATGAACGGAGGCTCAAAGTATCCGGCGACCGTCACCCTCCGCCCGATAGCCAACGACGATCTGGAACGCACCGGAACGCTTACGCTCTATGCCGGAGCCTATTCGCGTACGGTGACCGTTATGCAGGAGGCCTTCCCGATTGTCCCCGAAATCACCGTCCGGAGTGGTCTGGGCGACGGCAACGCCCTCTTTTTCGGGTATACCGATACCGCACCGGTCGGATTTACGATCTACAGCAACGTCGCATGGAGCGCTCGGACTGAAGGCCTCGACGGCTGGGCTGAAGTCGCTCCGCTCAGCGGGGAACGCAAACAGGAGGCGGAGATCGTCGTGACTCCGACTCCCAATGAGGGCGATGCCCGTACGGGGACGATCACCTTCACCGCCGAAGGGCTGGAAGAGCCGCTTGTCGTGACCGTCTCGCAGGAGGCCGTCGATCCGACGCCGCTGCTTCTGGTTACGGGAATCACGGACAACCGGATTGCTTTTGCCAACACTCCGGAAGCACCGTTGTCATTCTTTATTCAGTGTAATCGACGGTGGGAGATCTTGCAGGAGGGACTCGACTGGCTGACCATTGAGCCTGCATCGGGCCGCAGCAGCCTGCTTCCCGTCGAGGTCCGGCTCACGGCGCCGAAGAACGAGATCTACGAACCGAGGAGTGGGACGTTGACGATACGCGTTGCCGACGATGCCATTGCCGATGTGACGATCACCGTTACACAGGAAGCCAACAAACGACTCCTTGCGCAGTGGACTATGGACGATACAGTTCCCTGGAAAACCTACAATCCGAACTTCGAGGCTGACGGACGTCTGGATGCCGACTTGCCGGAAGGGACTACTGCTACGGCGGCCTGGATGCAGGTCAATGAGGTCGACAATACCGGTGAAACTTATACTGCGCGATTCAAGATCAGCAATGACGGAACAGCTTACAGTTTTGGCAACATCTGGGTGGATGACCATTTGTTGATCTATGTTCCCGTGACCGACATGGCGGCCAATTCAGTGGTGAACATCCGTTACTCCGTGGCGATGAATTCGGCGAAGATGCCGCGATTCTGGATCGTCGAATGGTCGACCGGCGACGGGGTTTGGACCCCGACCAGCATCTCGTCTCTGCCGTGGTTAGGAAAAAACGGGCAAAATACGAATAATATGTTCTTCGATGCGACCTATGCCATGCCCAATGCGTCGGCAGATTTCAAGTCTCCATACAAATACATCGACATTAATGAAACGGCCACGATTCCTGTTTCAATCGATAATGGCAGTTTATGGTTCCGAATCCGGTGTTCTGATGCCACACACGTCAGCGAATCTTCCAGAAATGAGCGTACTGACGGTATATATAGCGGATGGATCTTCCTGAGTGGGTATGGACGTGGCAATACGTCTCCGGAGGAGAGAGCGATTTCAATCTGGCAAATCAAGTGACGCACCGCCGCACGGACTGCCGACGGCCGAATCCCGTCAAGGGAGAGAAGCCGTCGGCAGTCGGGCCCGTCGCAATCCAAACAACGAACCCAATATGAAAAAACGATTTACCTCTCTATCGACCGGGGGTCTGTGTGCCTTGTGCATGGTGCTACTGACTCTCATAGCGACAGGCAGTGAAGCCAAGAATCCGTCGGCCTCGAATCCGGTGTTCCGGATCGAGGGCCGGGTTGTCGATGCCGACGGCTTTGCCATTGCGGGGGCCACCGTGGCGGTCAAAGGCTCGGCCGCAGGAACCATTACCGATGCGCAGGGTCAGTTCCGGCTGGATGTTTCCCGTGGCGCGTTGCTCGAAATCTCCTTCCTGGGATACGAATCCCGGAGGATTGCCGTGAACGACGGGAAACCCCTCACCGTGACGCTCGCCGAACAGGCTCAGCAGGTCGAGGACATCGTCGTCATCGGATACGGCGTGCAGAAGAAGGAGAGTATTCTGGGGGCTATTTCGCAGGTCGGCAACGACGAACTCGTCAATTCGGGTACCGCCAATATCACCGATGCCATCACCGGCAAACTCTCGGGTGTGACGAGTATTCAGACCAGCGGACAGCCGGGCAACAACGATGTGAAGCTTTATGTTCGGGGCGTGTCGAGTTGGAACGGATCCGACCCGTTGGTGCTGGTCGACGGCATCGAGCGCAGTTTTTCGGATATAGACCCGAACGAAGTGGCGACGATTTCGGTGCTCAAGGATGCCTCGGCAACGGCCGTATTCGGCGCGAAGGGGGCCAACGGCGTTATCATCGTTACGACCCGGACCGGGAGCGTCGGCAAGCCCAAGATGAACATTTCGCTCTCCTACGGACTGGATTTCCCCACGAATTTGCCGGAACATGTCAGCTCCGCGACGACCGCAGCACTGCTGAACGTCGCCCTGAAGAATACGCAGAGCTTCGGGTCGCTGATCCCCCAGTGGCAGATCGACGAATATGCCCATCCTTCGTCGCTGGTCAATTCGATCCGCTATCCGGATACCGACTGGTTCGATCTGACCATGCGGACCTGTGCCCAGACCGTCAACGCAAACTACAACATCTCGGGAGGTTCGCAGCGCGTGAAATATTTCCTTTCGCTCGGCTATAACCACGAGGGTTCGATCTTCAAGGACTTTTCGGAGTGGACTGCGGCCAATTTCCGCTACGATCGGATCAACTACCGGTCGAATTTTGATTTCGACATCACGCGAAGTACCCGTCTTTCGGTCAAGGTCGGCGGGGTGCTGGGAATTCGCCAGGTCCCGACCGGGACGAGCGTTTCCGGGCTCTTCAACATGATGTATTCGGCCTCTCCGATGATGTTCCCGGCCTGTTATCCGTCGTGGGTGCTGGAGGCGATCCCGGACCCAGACTATCCGGACGATACGGGAGAACGTCTGGCCAGTTCGAAGGGGAGTTTCTACGGCAATGCGAAGACCACGCTCAGTACGGGGGATTTCCAGCAGACGACGAGTAACAAACTCTATACGGACCTCAATTTCGAGCAGAAACTCGACTTCATAACCAAAGGGCTCAGTGCCAAGGTCAATGTTTCGTTGAGCACCTACCACTCTCGGGTTTCTCAGCAGGCCAGCAGTGCCAATCCCATGTACTATATCGACTGGGATGCCTACGATTCCGGGGAGGGGAATCCCTGGGTCCTCTCTACGCTCAGCGATTATGTATATGAAAAGGACCCCTATGCCATTACGACCGGAGTCATGGAGGACAACTATTATACGACGTTCTACTGGGAAGGGGCGCTGAACTACAACCGTACCTTCGGAGACCATACCGTGACGGCACTGGCGCTTTTCAACCAGCGCGAGAACATTAAGGTTGTGGATTTTCCTTACCGGACACAGGGGCTTGTCGGGCGCGTCACTTATGACTACCGGCACAAATACCTCTTTGAGTGTAACATCGGGTATACCGGATCGGAGCAGTTCTCACCCCGGCACCGTTATGGATTCTTCCCTTCGGTGGCGATTGGCTGGGTCCCCTCGCAGGAAGGTTTTTGGAAACGGGCGATGCCCTGGTGGACAAAGTTTAAGATTCGCTATTCCGACGGTCTGGTGGGCAGCGACAGCGCTTCCGAACGCTGGCTTTACTACACGAGCTATATCAGCGACAGCAACGGAAATATTTTCGAGGACAAGAGTGCCAATACCGATGCTCAGTGGGAGGAGGCCCGCAAACGGGATCTTGGAATTGAAATGGGTTGGTTGGATAATCGGTTGACCCTGAATCTGGATCTCTTCGACGAGCGGCGTACCAACATGTTAGTTGCCCCCAACGTTACGATGCTCGTAGGCACCGATTACAAGGAGGTGAACCGCGGCAGCATGAAGAAGCACGGCATCGACATCGAACTGGGTTGGAGCGACCGCACGAAGAGCGGATTCGGATACCACCTCACGGCCCTGCTCTCGCTCAACGAAAACCGGATCACCAACTATGAGGATTCGCCCTATGCTCCCGAATACCAGAAGGTTGCCGGGAAAGCCTTCCAGGGGCAAACCAACGGCATGAGTGTCGTCGACGGAGGCTATTACGAGAATGTCGACGACATTCACAACTATCCGGCCTATTCCGACAACTGGCTCTATGTCAATGTCGGCTCCTACAAGTATCTGGACTATGCGGCCGACGGGACGTTGAATGCGCAGGACCTGCACGCCATCGCGGGTAGCCAGTATCCGCCGCTGAGTTGCTCGTTCCGGGGCGGTTTCGAGTACAAGGGACTGGAGTTCAGCATGCTCTGGATTGCGGATTTCGGCAAATACGTCAATTACAACAACAGTTGGGAGATCGAGTTCACCAAGGCCGACTACCGGCTTTCACAGTCCCAACTGGACTATTGGAGCCCGACCAATCCGGGAGCGAACCATGCGACGCTCGTTTTTGGCGGTTCGTCCGGGCATCCCATGTACTCGTGGGCCGGAACGAACGGAGCGGGAACTACCATGATGCTCGAAGGCCGGACGTGGCGGAAAGCAGACTATGTTGCGCTCAAGGAGCTCTATCTGGGCTACACGTTCCACTCCAAACGGTTGTTGCAGCGTGCCGGGTTCCGGAACCTGAGTCTCTACCTCACTGCCACCAACGTTCTGACGCTCTCCGATCTGATCGAAGGCGACCCCAAAAGTACAACCTTCACAACCGGGTTTTACCCTATGATGACCAGTGTGAAACTGGGTGTGAAAATCGGATTCTAAAGAAAAAGCCATGAAAAAGACGATTGTATCCTTGCTGTTGGCCCTCGCCGTGGGGAATACGGGTTGCAAATATCTGGATGTGGATCCCGAGATGGGCCTGGACGAAAATCAGGTCTTCACCGTATGGGACAATTTCAAGTCCTATTACTACAACATCTACGTGACGCCGACGGGTATCCATTGCAGCTATCCGCTCTATCTCGACATGAATGCCCGACGCTATACCTGGTACCAGTTCACCGATCTGAGCGATGCCGGACGTCTGCTGCGGAGCCAGCAGATCAAATCGGGAACCATGGGCGAGAATGCGGCGGAGTTTACCACGTCAACGGCCGGGAGGGCTATTTCCTACTCCATGTTCCGGATCATCCGTGTGTGCAACAAGTGTATCGAGAACATCGACCGCGTGCAGCAGGTCAGGCAAGAGGACAGGGACGACCTGCTGGGCCAGGCCTATTTCGTCCGTGCGTATGCCCACTTCACGCTGTGCCGGATCTTCGGCGGAATGCCCTATCTGGACAAGGCGCTCGACGAGGACGACGAGTGGGACATGACCCGTCTGACGGCTTGGGAAACCTATGCGCGGTGTGCCGAGGATTTTGACCGCGCCTATGATTGTTTCGTGGCTGCCGGGAAGGTCCGTCGGGATGCCGCACCGGGTACGGAAGGGCATCTGGAGAGTTCCGATATGGCCTATCCGAACGGTGTGGCGGCTAAAGCACTCAAAGCCCGTTGCCTGCTCTATGCCGCCAGCCCCCTGAATAACCTTTACGGACAGGAGGACTGGTCCCGGGCTGCCGAAGCCTGCAGTGAGGCCCTTCAGATCGCGGTTCAGTACGGCTATGATTTGGTCCCCGGGGATGAGTGGACCAGCAATTTCTGGGGGACACCCTATACCAACGAACATATTTGGGCGTGGAATTACGGGTCGGGAAGTTACTATCAGACGGATGTCTGGTCGGCGATTTTCGCCTATCCGCAGGCTAATTTCTCGAAATCCAGCGGTGACTGTCCGACTCAAAACTGCGTCGATTTGTTCGAAACCGTTTTCGGGGATCCCCTGGTAACCGAAGCTGAACGTGCCGAAGCGATTGCGGCGGGACACTACAATGAACAGGATCCCTATGCGAATCGGGATCCGCGTCTGGACATGACCGTAGTCCACGACGGGAGTGTCGTCTCGATGTGTCCGACGGGAATCAACATTTATTACGATCCGTCGACAGGCTCCTATCCGATGACGAAGATCAACGATCAGTCGCGGCAGTTTGGAATCGTTTGGGGGTCGATGGACAGTAAGTCAACCGGTTATTCGAATACGGGATACTATTGTAACAAGTGGTGGAATGGCGGTTACGGTTCGGGAGCGGCGTCCAGGACACACCATACCGATCCTCTGGTCCGGATGGCCGAACTCTATCTGAATTACGCCGAGGCGGTTAACGAAGCATTCGGGCCCCGAGGAACAGCCGGAGGATGTTCGCTGACGGCCCTGGAAGCGATCAATACGATCCGTCGCCGGGTCGGAATGCCGGACGTGCAGGATCGCTTTACGGGCGATGCCACGGCATTCCGGGAGCGGATTCGTAACGAACGCTGTGTGGAACTGGCTTTCGAAGGACATCACTATTACCATGACATCCGTCGCTGGAAGATTGCACCGCAGAAGATGACTACAACGTTGATGGGCATGTATATCGAGAAGACGGAGGTTTCGGAGCAATATCCCAAAGGCCGGATCTATACCCGTCGGGCATTGCCGTCGAACCGCCAGGCGGCATGGAAGGATGCCATGTACTACATTCCCTTCCCGACTGAAGAGGCCAACAAGATGAAAAACTTTGTCAACAACGAAATTTGGTAGAATCACACAGCCGAGAACCATGAAGAACAACTTTACAACATATCTGACAGGCATCCTGACGCTGTTTGCCGTGGCGACGCTCCAGGGTGCTCCGCAACATTCCGGTCCGAAATCCGGGCGCAGTTCGGCGGAAGATTCCGGTATCGTGACGGATTCGGTGCTCTGGATGCAGCGACCGTTGCGCATCTATCAGACGTTGGATCTTCCTTATGTCCGAAGTCTTGAAAAGAGACTCTCGACGGGCAGTGCCACGACCTATTACGAATGCGATCTGGAAAAGTATCCTTCGACGGATCTCCGGAACTCGTTCACGGGGATTGTGGACGGACTGACCGTCACCGAGCGCAGTGGAATGCCGGGACTTCATTATGCCGAAGAGGGACTTCGCGGGGCAATTTCCGGACGCGGCTTTACGCCGGAGTTCATTGTCGACGGAATGCCAGTCTACCTTTCGCAACTGCAGCTCGATCCAGAGGAGATCGAAAGTTTAACTTTCGTGCGGGACATTGCCGACAAGGCGCTTTTCGGTTCGCGATCGGCCGGCGGGGTGATCCACATCACTACCCGGCGCGGATTGTCCGAGGGACGCAGGATGCGGGTTGGATTCGAAAGCGGTGTGAGCGTGGTGGACCGTTCGCCCGAATGGGTCAACGGTGTCGAGTATGCCCGACTCCAGAATCAGGCACGGATCAACAGCGGATACAAACCGACTTACTCCAATTCGGCGATCGAAGGGTACATGCTCCAGGATCCGAACAATCTCATGACTCCCAATGTTGATTATCGCAAGTTGATGTTCAAGGATACGAAACCTTATTACAAGGCGAATGTTTCATTTGACGGAGGTTCCGAACGGCTCTCGTACTGTGCCTATCTTGGATATGCGGGAGAGGGTGATATTTTCAAGGTGGGAAGCCGGGCGGATTTCAATCGACTGACGGTTCGAACCCGCCTCAATGCGGCCATTACGCACGATTTGGAGATTGATTTCGGATTTGCCGGAGGGTTGAGTTTCCGGCGTTCGCCGCGTTACGGGAACAGTGGGTCGGCATCGGTCTGTGAATTCGACAAGGCCTTTGCCAATGCGGTTCGCACCCCGGCGATCGAGTTTCCGCTGATCGTTTCCCGGGACGAGACTACCGGAAATACCGTTTACGGAGTCAGCCAGAATTACGGAACGAATCCCTATGCATCTCTTACGGAAAACGGCTTTTTTACCGAAAAGGGACGTTCGGGGACGGTGACTGCTTCGCTGACCTACGATCTGCACGCACTGCTCAAGGGGTTGAAGTTCCGGTCCTATGTGGGGCTCGACGTCTTCAATATGACCCGGATCGGCAAAAATCCTGACTATACGGCGGTCATTTACGATCCCGCCAGCGGTACGACGACCAAGACCTCACACGAAGGAACCCAGGTATCGGGGAAGTCGATCATGGGGAAATGGACCCATCAAGGGTTGTTTCTACACGAGAAACTGAGCTATGACTACCACGAAGGCGACCACCGGGTCGGTGCGGCGGCCGTTTTCTATCTGGAAAGTGTCGAACGCTCGGGAAATACCTACCGGGAGCGTCAACAGTCGTTGGTCGGCTCTTTCGATTATGCTTTCCGAGAGAAGTATCTTTTTCAAGCGGTGGTCAACTATGCCGGCTCTTCGATGTTCCGCCCCGGGAAACGTTATGGTGTTTTTCCGTCGTTCGGAATTGGATGGGTGCTCTCCGAAGAGGGTTTCCTGTGCGACAGCCGATGGCTGGATTTCCTGAAAGTTCGGGCTCAGGTCGGTGTTCTGGGGTACGACTCTTTCGGGACTCAAGGGCTCTATGAAGACTACTATACGAAAAGCAAGGGGATCAATTTCGGCCCCTATACGACGAACTATCAGTGGCTGGGCTCCACGAACCGCTATCAGTCCTACGTCAATACCATCTCGCGGTTGGGGAATCCCGACCTGAGTTGGGAGAAACGTCGGGAGTTGACCGTCGGGTTCGACGCCCTGCTGTTGCGGCAGCGACTCTCCCTTGAGTTGAATTATTTCAGCATCAAACGGGACGGGATCATCACCAACATGAGTTCCGTGCTTCCGGACATTTGGGGAATGGACGGTGTCGGAACCTTCGAGAACTACAACGATATCCGTTATCGCGGTTGGGAGGCGGCGCTCTATTGGTCGGACCGGATCGGCCAGGTCAGCTATACGGTGGGCGGAAGCATCTCGACCGTCCGGGGCAAATATTTGAAGTACAACGAAAAGGTCGTTTACGACTACCAGCGGATTACCGGATCCGAGGTCGGATCCTACCGCGGCTATGTCTGCCTGGGAAAGTTTGCGAGCCAGGAGGAGATCGACGCTTCGCCCCGGCAGCTTTTCGACGATGCCGTTCAGGTCGGAGACCTGAAATATGCCGATTTGAACGGGGACGGGATCGTCGACAGCAACGACACCCGCGTCATCGGGAATACGAATCCCAAGGTGAATTACTCCGTAAGCCTTCGGCTCCGTTATCGGCATTTCGACCTGACGATCGTCGGGACGGGACGTGCGGGATTCAACACGCCGCTGACGAACGACTGGTATTGGAATGGATGGGGGACGGACAACTATTCGGCTTTCGTGCGGGACAACATCGGCGGCGACTACCCGCGGCTCTCCTATGTCAAATCGAATAACAATTTTCAGAAGTCGACCTTTTGGCTACGTGACGGAGGTTATTTCAAGATTCAGAACATCGAATTGGGGTATGATTGTCGGTTCCGTCGGGCTTCGGCCTTCAAAAACCTGAGGGTCTTCCTGCGGGGAGCCAATCTCTGGACCCTCAGTGGAATCAAGGATGTCGATCCCGAGAATATAGACGCCGGGGTGACCGAATATCCGCTTTATCGGACCTTTACCGCCGGATTCAAATTGACCTTTTAAACCATGAGTGCCATGAAAAAGACATTGTTCGGGCTGATTGCCGGATGGGTGTTGACCGGATGTTCAGACTTCCTCGATCCGCTGCCCAACGGACACTATACGGACCAGAACCTCGACGAATACCCTTCCATGATTCGGGGATTTGTCGAGAAGAGTTACGACCTGCTGCCCACGGCCTATACGAAGGCGGAATACCTCTATCTCGATGGAGCTACGGACGATCTGGTCATCACATCGCAGACCCATGCGATGCGTCGGTTTGCGCTCGGAGCGGGCACGCCGGCGAGCGATCCTTTCGAGACCTACTGGGTCCGGGACTATCAGGGGATCATGTATGTGAACCGTTTCCTGGAAAACGATCTGGGACTCAACACCCGTTATCTGATCAACGACGAACAGAACCGGCTCCTGCAACGCAATCTCCAGGGTGACGCCTATGCGTTGAGGGCGTGGTGGCAGTACGACCTGCTGCGCAAATGGGGAGGTCGGGGTACCGACGGGCGGCTGCTGGGATTCCCGATCGTCACCCGACCAATCGATGTGTTCGAGGCTGATCCCGATGATTTCGAGCGGGCGACCTACGACGAATGCGTGGCCCGGATCCTTGAGGATTGCGACCGAGCCCTCGAATACCTCCCGGAAGCCAACCGGGACTGGCTTGCGACCAATACGAACCTGGAGGGTGCGATCCGCTGGCATCGTTTCGACGGCGTGGCGGTCAAGGCGCTGAAGGCGCTGGTCTATCTGCAATGGGCCTCTCCGGCTTTCAATCCGGATGATGACCGGACCCGTTGGGAGAAGGCTGCACAATATGCGGCCGAGGTGATGGATTTCAAACTCGAACAGGACGGCGCTTACGGATTCGATCCTGCCACGGGTTTTGCCTGGACCGATCCCAACAGCCCCGAGATTATCTGGTCGTCCGATTACGTAAAGGGCAGTACGCTGGAAAAACTCTTCTATCCCGGCGGCTTCCTCGGGACCGGATCCCTGGGTCCGACTCAGGAGCTGGTCGATGCGTTTCCGATGGCCAACGGTTACCCGATAGATCACGAACTGGGGAATTACGATTCGCGCAATCCGTATGCGAACCGGGATCCGCGCCTTTACCAGGCCATTTATTGCCACGGTGCCGAGGTCCGGCGCCCTTCGAACGACGAGGTGATGTATGTGTTCGACATGTCGGTCGGCGGCCGGGACGAAGCGGGCGGAATCAACAATTCGATGACCAACTATTACATCCGCAAATACCTCTATGCGGGATGGAACGGCAATGACGATGCCATCCAGACCATGCCTAAATCCATCTTTTTTATCCGTTGGGCGCACATGTGCCTGGCCTTTGCCGAGGCGGCCAACCGTGTTTCGGGTCCGACCGCCGAATTGTACGGATACACCGCGAAACAGGCGCTGGGCTTTTTGCGCAGCCGAGCGATGAACGACGGAACGCCCGGCATCGGGGCGGAATCCGACCCCTATCTGGACGAGTGTGCGGCTGCGGGTAAGGAAATGTTCGAGGCGTTGGTTCGCAACGAGAGGCGCATCGAACTTTGCTTTGAGGGGCAACGCTTTTACGACCTGCGGCGTTGGGCCACGAGTCCTGCATCCCTGAACACTTCGGTGAGCAAACCCGTGATCACGGCGACACAGATCTCTCGGACCGAAGTGGAAAAACGTTCCTATGCTTCGCAATGGATACCCATCCCCTATACGGAGATGACCCACATGAAAAACATGGTTCAGAACGAAGGCTGGTCCAATTGGGAATAATACAATCGCACGATATGAAAAGACAAAATCTTATTCTGTTGCTTTGCCCGGCTCTGCTGACCGGCTGCTACGACGACTATGTCGAGGACTACGACTACAGCGGGGTGTATATTGCCTATCAGTACGATCTGCGCTCCTTTGTCGTCGGTGAGGGGATGTCGTTCGAAATCGGATCGGTGCTTGGCGGCGTGCTTGCAAACGACCGCGACCGATCGGTTTACTACACCTTCGACGACAACCTGGTTACGGGCGACCTTGCGCCCTATTGCGACGGGACCTCCCCATTTACGGCCTGGGAGGCGATGAGCGGTGCCGTTTCGGTCTCGGGGATCAGCCAGTCTTATGTTTCGGAGGCGGTAAAGGCCAGTCCGATTCGGGCGTTCACGCCGCTGCCGCGGGAGTATTTCTCGGTCAGCGACGAAGGGAAAATGACCATTGCCCGCGGCCGTCATACGGGGACCGTCACGTTGAAAGCCGACTCCGTGGCCCTGCTCTCCGATCCGCAGGTCGGTTATGAACCCTACTACGCCATCGGATACCGCATCACGAGTGCTGATGCCGATACGGTATTGCTTTCCAAATCCTTCGAGGTGATCGCCGTTCGTTGTGAAAACATGCTTTTCGGACACTATTATCATGGCGGGAAGAGCTTTACGGTCGATCCGTCGGGCCTGGTCTCGAACGTGAAGGTCTATCCGACGACCATTCCCAGCGAGGAGGGTACCCATTCGGTATATACGCTGACGACGGTAGCCCCTGATGCCGTGGTTACCGATTACATCGGAAATGGCAGCAAGTCCGGTTCGTTGCGGTTGACGCTCGACCGTGATCGGGTCGCGGTTACTTCGGAGACGGTGGCCGTCGAGGATCTGGGCAGCAGCTACAATCGGGCGCGGTTGCTTCAGGACCGCAAGATCTTCCTCCATTACCGCTATCCTAACGGAGACGGGACCTATACCGAGGTGATCGATACGCTGAGTTTCCGCAACCGGATCCGGGACGGTGTAAACGAGTGGCAGGACAGCGATCCGACGCATTACGAATAGCGAAATGATGTTGGGAAGCATGACGAAACTACTGCTGAGTTGTCTGGCCGTTGTGGCGGGCGGTGCGGCTTACGCCGGATCGCTGGGTCCGTTGCGGGAGGCTTTTGTCCGGGTTGCGGCCCTGTCGTATGCTTCTGACGATGCTCTTGCGCGTCGATTCATCGCGTATTCCGATTACGGGCGGGCCAACGACGTGCTGCAGTTGCAACTTTACACCTCCGTGCACCTTCCCGGAGAGGAGGTGGAGCGTCTGCTCGGCCTGATGGATGAGCGGGGGTGCTGGCGCGATATCGACTATACGGACCAAACCCGCGGACGCTGGCAGCCGACCCTCCATCTTACCCGGCTTCAGGCTCTGGCCAAGCTCTGGGCGGCCCCCGATTCGGAATATGTCCGCGATCCGCGGTTGTGCCGAGCCTTGCACGCGGGAATCGGCTGCTGGCTGCGTCTCGATCCCCGCTGCCCCAATTGGTGGCACAACGAAATCGGCGTTCCGAAAAAACTGGCGACCGTTCTGTTGATGCTCGGCGACGAGGCTTCGCCTGACGAGGTGGCGGGAGGAGTGCGCATTCTGGATCGTTCGCCTTTCGGCCGTACCGGACAGAACCGGGTATGGCTGGCGGGCAACAACCTCATGAAGGGGCTGCTGACCGATGACGAGGAACTGGTGGCCCGGGCCCGGGATACGATAGCTTCGGAGATCTGCCTGACGACCGGCGAAGGGATTCAGTCCGACTGGTCGTACCATCAGCACGGACCGCAGCTTCAGTTCGGGAACTATGGTCTGGCCTATGCCGAAAGCCTTTCATTCTGGTTCCGGGTGCTGGAGGAAACGCCTTATGCCTTTTCGGATGCGGCATACGGGATTTTGCGTCGGTTGCTGACCGACGGAATCGCGCGAAGTGTCTGGCGCGGGATTTTGGATCCGAATTTCTGTGGGCGGCAGGTATTTCCCGATGCCGGACGGGGCAAGGCCCTCTCGCTGGCCGTGACGGCCCGGAATCTGGCGGCGATAGAGCGCCCCGGAAGTCGGGAATTCTCCCGCCTGGCCGATCGTATCCTCTTCCCGGCGCGTCGCGAGGGCGCAACCGGCAGCCGTTATTATTGGCGTTCGGATGGTGGAATTTATCGTACCGGGCGGTGGTATGCTTCGGTCCGTATGCATTCCGAACGCACGGTCGGCTTTGAAATGACTAACCGCGAGAATCTGTTGGCGCACTTTTCGGCTGACGGGGCCCTGTTGAACATGCAGCACGGTGCGGAATATGAAAACATCTTTGCCTGTTGGGACTGGCGGCGGATTCCCGGGACCACAGCCTACGATGACGGCCTTCCGATCAAGAGCAGCGATGCGATTCCGGAGAAGCGGAACCGCACCCGCCGGGTCGGCGGGCTCGCGGCCGACGGGATGCTCTGTACGACGATGGAACTGAACCGAGACAGTCTCCGGGCCCTCAAGTCGAATTTTTTCTTCGGCCGCTGCGGAGTGGCTCTGGGCTGCGGGATCCGCAGCCTGGATCCGACTCATCGGACGCTCTTTACGACGTTGGAACAGAATCGCCTGCGGGGCGATGTCACGGTGGGTTCGGTCGACTGTGTCTCTCGGTTCGAGGAGGAGGTTCCGACAGCCCGGAATTTTCCGTCGGGTACGGTTCGGTGGGTGCATCACGACAAGCGGGGTTATCTCCTGCTCGACGGGCCCGATTTACGGCTTTCGACCCTCGGACAGTCCGGTACGTGGGAGCCGATCGACCCGTTTTACCGAGATTGTCCGGATTCGGCCCGAATCTTCAAATGCTGGATCGAGCATCGCCACGACCGTTCCGACCGGTATGCTTACGTGCTGCTCCCGGGGCGGAGTGCAAAACGGACCGCCCGGTTGGCGGAGAAGTGCCCTGTACAGGTACTGCGCAATGACACCTTGTGTCAGGTGGTCCGGTCCGGACATCATCTCTGTGCCGTATTCCATGAGCCCGGATCGGTTGTCGACGGAAAGGTCGCACTCCGTACCGATGCCCCGGCCATTCTCCTGTTCGATACCCGCAGCGAGCGGATCCGCATCTCCTCCCCGTCGGCCCGGAGCGTGCATGTCATCCTGCGGCGCGGAAAGCGCTGTCGCTCCGCCGTTGTGGAACTTCCGCAGGACGCTGCGAACCGCGGAGCGACGGTTTGCACCCGATTCAAGAGACATAAACCCTAATACTTCAATCCATGCGAATCAGTTTGTTTTTCTGGGTCGTCTTGTCGATGTGGGCGACCTCCTGCGACAAAACGTCGGACGACCGATACGATCCTGCGTACTACAAGAATCCGATCACCTCGCAGAAACTCCCGGATCCTACCGTCATCCGCGACGGAGACACGTTTTATCTTTATGCAACGGAAGCCATCCGGAATGTGCCGATCATGAAGTCGAAGGATCTGGTCAACTGGACGTTGTGCGGCACGGTTTTTTCCGAGGCGACCCGTCCGGACTTTACCGAAGGCGGTGAGGTGTGGGCTCCGGACATTCATTACGTGGGAGATCGCTATCTGCTTTACTACTCGTTGTCCTCGTGGGGCGGGGTCGAAGATTGCGGAATCGGCGTTGCGGAGGCCGAGACTCCCGAGGGGCCGTGGATCAACCACGGCAAACTCTTCATCAGCCGGGAAATCGGCTGTCTCAATTCGATAGATCCGTTCTTCATTGAGGAAAACGGGAAAAAATACCTTTTCTGGGGGAGTTTCCGCGGCATCTGGGGCGCAGAGCTATCCGATGACGGGCTTTCCTTGCAGACGGCGACCATCCAACAGGTTGCCGGAACCGCTTTCGAGGCGACCTGCATCCACAAAAGAGCGGGTTATTACTATCTTTTTGCCTCGATGGGCAGTTGTTGTTCCGGGATGAGCAGTACCTATACCGTGGTTGTGGGGCGATCCGAGCACCTGTTCGGTCCCTATGTAGACCGGCAGGGTGAAGGGATGCTTACAAACCATTACGAGCAAGTGTTAACCGGCAGCGGGGAGTTCGCGGGCCCGGGACACAACGCCGAAATCATGACTGACCGGGATGGTGTGGACTGGATGCTTTATCACGCCTATTGGGTCAATACGCCCGGAAACCGTACCCTGATGCTCGACCGGGTGAACTGGGAGGACGGCTGGCCCGTTGTTCATAACGGAACCCCTTCACGGGGCACTGCAGCACCCCGGTTCTAAACACTTAACGAGAGGAGAGGGCATTGTCTTTCCCAAATACTATAAAAAGAGACGAATTGTTCTGTTCATATGAACAATTCGCTCTTTTTTACGAAACCATCAGTGAATAACAATAAAAGAAGGCCTGCCGCGAAAGTGTTAAGCCCAGCAATCCCGGACTTCAAGTGGAATATTCCCCATGATATGAAGCATGTTCTTCGTTCCGGATCATAGCCGAAATACTGAAAAAATCAGATCGTTTTCTGTGAGTATTGCGGTTTTAATCATAATAGTTGCTTCGAAGGAATTAGCATTTTCCTACAAAAACTAATATTCTGCCAGACAAACGAGAGCACGTGTAGAAAAATAAGATTTTCCGAGAAACCGATGTCTTCGCATCGGACAAAGAAGAATCATAAATTGTGATAACCACTTCCATTATGATGATGCCGAAACGTTAATCCATATGCTACTGAATAATGCGTTTTCATACTTTTAATTGTCCATAAAAACCAGGCAGTAATTCAAACGAATATGGTCATTTTGCCTCTGCAACGTAAATCGATTCGATTTATCAAATTCAAACATCCGAAGGGAAAATAATTCATTTGGCTAATCAAATGTCGAAGCGGAAAGTATAAGAGCTCTCCGTTTTTCGATAATCAATGAAAAGCCTCAGCTCCGTAGTCGTTTTTTGCGATGTCGAATTTGCTGTAATGTTTGCTGCTCCTCATAAGCCTGCACGTCCGCCAATTCCAGAATAGCGTCTAACGGATGGATAGAAGGCCCCGGCCGGAACGATTCTTTTGAGGATGGACTCTCCTGCACCGAGGATTCCCGGGAGACTCCACGCTCCTTTGCTTCAGCATGGAACAACTGTTCGAAGGCGTTGGCCGAGAAACTCCGACCCAACAGGGAGCCGTTGGCTACGATTCCCATCTCGTGGTCAATAAAGGTTACACCATAGATCCGTCCCGCAGCATTGAGGCGGAATACCGCATCTACGCCCTTGTTGTATAATCGCTCGCAGAACTCCGTCCGGGTTGAACACCGCGCCATGCCATCCACAATCTTTTCCCGCAACTCATCAAGTGCTCCGGGCTCCTTCAAGGCCATTTTCGACCGTTCATAATAGCGTTGCAGAGCCTCATATCCGACATCCTTCCCAATGCGGCTTGACTTGAACGGCATCCCGATGCCATAACCGTCATCAGTCAGCGCCCCGTAAATCATTCCGGCATAATCACGTCCTTCGATGGTCCCGGTTCGCTCCTCGGCCGAGACGTTGAAGACTTCAAGCAGCGTCCGCCACTCACCAAAAGAGGCGCAGCGATAATGCCGCAGGCACGACCTTATGGTGGATGAAACCTGTTGCTTGACATCGCCCTTCTGATAATCTACCTTGCGCAATCCCTCCCGGTCCTGCAGCTCCTGGCCTTTGACACTCGGATGAAGCCCGTATTTTTGCTCGAGGTCCCGCAGGATCGACATCGAACGATCATACTCGTGCGAGTCGGAGATCTTCCGGCCCGTCGAATCGACTCGTAATGAGACAATGTGTAGGTGTTCGCGGGCAATATCCCGGTGTTTGAAGACGATGTAGGGTTGTTCGCCATATCCCATTTGCTCCATATATTCGCGCACAATCTCGCCCAGTTGCTCATCGGTCAGGCGGTCCTCGGGCGAGGGGTTCAGCGAGACATGGAAAACCGTGTTGGTCGTGCGTCGGTTCGCCAGCAGGAAGGGTTCGAAGCTGGCCATGCACCGCTCGTGGCTCATGCGACCAGCGGTATCGAACGGATCGAGCATCCGATTCCAGCAGAGCACCTCGGCCTGTCTCCGGTTGTCCTTCTCCTCATTATAGCGTATGGCGCCGCCGACGGTTGCTCCCGTTCTTATATTCGCAACCATCCTTCGGCCTGTTTGGTAAGATTCAGAATCTCGATACTCAACACCTTCAGATCGCGGGTATGCTGTTCCAACGTAGCGATCTGGCGCGGAATCGAAACATTGGAGAAGTGGCTGTTGATGGCTCGGACCACCTGATTGTGTAGGCTAAGTACCCGGCGCCTTGTCATATTTCTATGATAGGTTTCCCAATACTCGCCTCCGAACCGGACGTACACCTTCCAGCGTATCCGGCTCTCCACTAATATTGTCAGTCTAAAACGTTCCATGATGTATCTTTTGATGACAGCTACCGCATACAGCCATAGTCTTTCGACGTCTGGCAATCATCAGTTTTTCCCAATTCTCCTTGCCTTTCAGTTCTCCGAGTTTACGCACATGGTGCATAACCAGATTGTCCGTAGCACCGCATAACTCGCATTTCTGAGCTTTCAGCCTGTCTATAAGGCTTGTGGTGCTGACGCCGGGCATTGGATTTGGGCATCTGTCAATCGACCGATCATAGGAAGGTCTTTTTCTTTTGAACCCTTCATTGTATAAGCGACGTTCTTTTGCTTTGCCGTTTTTTACCGTATATCCCACTGTAAAGACTCCGTTGCGTTTGTATTTCTGGCAAATTCGTCTTACCGTGGTTCGGTATTTCCCGGCAAAGGTTTTGTACATACTGTACTGCATGATGTAGTGAAAAGTGTTCAGATCAGAAGCGTTGTTAGCTATCGAGTAATAGTTGTAAAACCCTCTGATCTCGGCATTGTAACTGTCAAGGATTTCAAGGTCGTCATTATTGATAAGTTCCGACCTATGTTTAGGAATCCATTGCTCATGCCCGTTATGATAGCTGAATTTCAGCACACCGAGTTCCAACAACTTTTTCTTTATCACTTCGGTCGTCACCTTTAATCTGACCTTGTTTCCATACACACGGGACAAGCTTCCCCGTTTGTTCCGTTTTTGCAGGTTCGACCTGCGGACAGTCACCTCATATCCGAGGAATTTTGCAGGCTTTTCAGTATGAGTGATGAGCGTTTTCTCATCCGATAGTTCCAATGCTAGTCTGTTTGCAAGGAAATGCTTTATATCGTCCTTGGTCTTTACGGCATCTTCTTTACTGCCGATAATTCCTATCAGGAAGTCGTCGGCATACCTCACATATTTGAGCCTTTTGAAGTTTCCGTCCATAGGGTCGAAGCACGGCATCGCGGATCGGGTTTTATCTATCTCTTTGAGCCGTTTAACAAGCACTTTTCTTTCTGCATCATTTGTCGCTGTTTTGAGTTCACGCATAATCAGTCTCTTTTGGTAAGTGAGGACTTCGTATTCCCGTCGCTGTCTCCCCCTATCTCCCTTGTCGATTTTGGAAGCATATTCTTTCATGTACTTATCCAGTTTGTCCAAATAGATATTGGCCAATATCGGACTGATAATTCCACCTTGCGGCATTCCGCTGTACGTTCCATGAAATTGCCATTGTTCTAAGTAACCCGCCTTCAGGAATTTTCTGATAAGTCGTATGAATCGTTCGTCGGAGATACGTTCCTTTAAGATGTCTATCAGAATATCATGATTGACATTATCGAAGAAACCTTTTATATCTCCTTCGATGAACCATTTTTTACCGTTGAAATTCTTATGTACGGCATTCAATGCAGTATGGCAGCTACGATGCGGACGGAAGCCGTGTGAAGTATCTTCAAAATGACCTTCGTAAATAGCTTCCAGTACCATTCGTACTACCTCCTGCACCAGTTTGTCGTCGAAAGAGGGTACGCCGAGAGGTCGTGTCTTTCCGTTTTTCTTCGGGATGTACACTCTTCTCGATGGCTGGGGTGAGTAGCTTTCGTCTTTCAACGAAGCTATCAGTTTCTCAATGCGGGAAAGGCTCATACGGTCGATGGTTTTCCTGTCTGCACCTTGTGTCATATTACCCGGCTTGGCATATATTTGTTGATATGCCAGGTAATACATTTCCTCATTGAAAAGAATACGATAAAGCCTCTCAAACCTATATTCCGAGGTTTGACTATGCTTTGTTAGACTGTTTAATACTTTTACTGGACTTCTCATAATGCCTCTCGCATTTTCCCTTAATCGTATTAAAAAATATTAGCTGTCGCCCTTCGCCTTGTACGAGGCTTTCCCCCGCGCGGACTACTACGGCGGCTCCGTTACCATACCGGATATTCATAGACCTTCGTCCAATAGCCTTGCGGCATTCCGGTTTAGGTAATCCCCGTTTACGATATAATAACTATGGCGCGACAGATTGTCGGATATGACGTCCACCTTTTACTGCTTATTACAGTTGCGTCGTGATAAGTTCTTGCTCTCTCTGTACAACTACTACAATGAGAGTATCACGATATGACGAGTATAGTTACCCTAACGTCACAGTTTCGGCAGGTACCGCTCAGGCTGTCATTCAATCAATCCGGATTTTATCCTCATATCTGTCTTTCATCACCCCATTCAGTCGCAGTTCGGTAACTAACTGACTTATGGTTTACCCCGACATGCTACACTCCCTGTCCGGTTTCCCTTTCAGATAAGTCGGTTGATGATAGGTTATTTTCAAAGAACACTTACCTAATAGCTTGCCATCGCTATATTTATTATATCGCCTTGACGGGCGCACAGTTATTCCCGACACGCTGGAACTGGAAGTAAAGATCGTTGAGTCGTGTCAGAAATTCCACCTTCGAAGGGTCACGGCGGATAACCTCGAAACGCTCGGCAAAGAGTCGTTTGACAATAAACCGGCTGTAGTTGTGTTCCAATCCGGCAGCAGCGAGCATTTCCTTAAACCGAATATTCTCCGCTGTTGTCAACTTGAAATTGTAACGATGGATTCTGGGAGAGGTAGCCGTTGGCCGACCGGTTGGCTTTTGAGTTTTCATCATATTATACAGCATATTCATGTGGCGCGACTTGGGAGCGTACCGCCTCGCAGAGCGAGCGTCTTTGTATGTCGAAATCATTTTCGGC
>CALUJN010000059.1 GCA_944320985.1 uncultured Alistipes sp.
TCGGAAATGCTCGGACAACCGGAGCGGTCGCGGCGTAGAATCGGATTTTGAGTTTGTATTTGGACGGAAGATTTCTTATCTTTGTCGAAAGCATTGGGATGCAAACGAGTGCATGATGACCGCATCGCAGGAGTGACCTTCGAAGGAAATGCTTCACGTAATGCGCTGATTGTGAACGAGGAATATGCTTGGGTCGGAAATCCGTTTTCCGCTCCAAAACGAAGGGGGGGGGACTTGAAAAAGTTCTCCCCTTTGTTTTGATGTCGCAACAAGAAGAAGGTATTTACTGCCCGCGCCCTTCGACGCCCCTTCCAGGGGTCGGGGGGGGGAATAAACAAATGATTGCGGGAACCATTCGGGCGAAGTGCGAGTGCGGATCCCGTTTCCCGCGCTAAAACAAGCAGTCAGATTCTTACAACAAGTCTATCAAGATGTTGTGAGGATTTTTTTTGTTGGCCGGTTAATGATTGGCTAACGGATTGCAACGGTTTCAGCGCGTAGAAACTGGGGTTGAGTCCCCGGTTTTCGGGGTTGGGTAAATCATCCGGAACGGAATCCGCGCTTCGGGCTACTTTTGCCATCGGAAACAAAATACCCCCTTCCGATGAATACCAGAATACTTATCCTGCCGCTTCTCTGGCTGACGGTTTCCTGCTCCGACCGCTCTCCGAAGCCGGAATGCTCCCCGGTATGTGTTGAGACTGCCCGGGCCACAACCGTCGAGGTCGCTTCCTGTCGCGAAATTCCCTTTATTGCCAAGCCGCTGCGCACGTCGACCCTTTCGTTCCGGGTTTCGGGGCCCGTCGAGCGCTTCGATCTCTATGCCGGAAGCTATTTCCGTGCGGGAGAGCTCATTGCCGAGATCGATCCGCGCGACTTCCGGCTCCGTTACGAACAGGCCGAAGCTGCATGGCGTCAGGCCCGCTCCGATTACGAACGGGTTGCGGCCCTCTATGAGAAGGATAACCTTCCGGCCAGCAGTTATGAAGTGGCCCGGGCGGCCTGCGTTGCGGCCGAAACGGCCCGCGATGCCGCTCTGAACGCCTTGAACGACACGCGGCTTGTAGCGCCGTTCGACGGCTATGTCGGCGAGGTCTTTATCGAACGCCATCAGGATGTGAAAAACTCACAGCCGGTGGTGACTTTCGCGGACATCTCTTCGCTGCGCATCGAGATCTACGTTACTCAGGAGATCGCCATGCAGGCCGATTCGTTTGACGAGGTGACGATCGAGTTCGACCACCGCCCCGGCGAGAGTTTCCGGGCCCGGGTGGTCGAGTGCGCACGGAGCACCACTCCCAACAATCTTTCCTATCTGCTGACGGCCCTGTTGCCGAATCCCGACGGCTTGTTCCCGGCGGGAGTGTCGGGGCGCGTGCTGTTCGATCTGCCCGGAGAGGCCCATCAAAGGGTGGCTGTTCCTCGCAAGGCCCTCTGTCACACCTCCGGGGCGGGCGACTGCGTCTGGACGGTGGATACGGTCTCGGGACGTATCGCACGGCGCAACGTTACCATCGGTGAACTCCTTCCCGAAGATCGGATCGCCGTGTGCCGGGGGTTGACTGCCGGAGAGACGGTTGCCGTGAGCGGGCTGCGATTCCTGAACGACGGACAAATCGTCGAATGTCGCGAAACGGACAAAGTACGGACCGCCGAATTGTAAAGGCCATGAAAAGACGGATTATCGACTGCTCGCTGAAAGAGCTCGGAACGTTCGGATTCCGAAAATTTACCATGGACAGGGTAGCTGCCGACCTGCGGATCTCCAAACGTACGCTGTACATGCATTTCCCCAGCAAGGAGCAGCTGCTCGAAGCGTGTCTGGAGGAGTGGCTGCACCGCAAGCAGCTTCTCGTTTGGACGGATGACAACCTGATCGATGAGCTTTGTACGCTCTACACCGGGATTCGATCGCTTGACCTCCCGGTGGTCATGCGCTGCTGCCGCGAACTCCGCCAATGCTGCTTCCCGGTCTACCGCTTCTTCCTGGAGCGTCTGTTCGGTTATGCGGAGGCGTGTGGAACCTGCGCCGAACGGGATGCGCAGGCGGGTTATCTCTGTCGTACGGTGTCGTCCCATACGGTCAGTGCCGTGGTGTCGGATTTTCTGATCCGGCTCTTCGGCAACGAGGAGGCACGGGTGGTCCTTCGCGGTTATCCGCTCTCGCCCGAGATCCTCGTGGTCTTTACGCGCGGACTCTGCACCATCAAGGGTCGTGCCTATCTCGATCAACGACTCAAAACCCTCTCCTGAACATATGAATACGCTGGTTAAATACTTTTTGAAAAACAAGGCGGTAACGTGGCTGCTGCTCGTGCTGGTACTCTTCGGAGGTCTCTACTCCTACACCCATATGGGCAAGCTCGAGGATGCACCCTTTACGATCAAACAGGCGTTGGTCATGACCCCTTATCCCGGCGCATCGCCCGAGGAGGTCCGCAACGAGGTGACCGATCTGCTGGAGGAGTCGATCCAGTCGCTCGACGAACTCTACTACCTGAAGAGCGAGAACCGGGTCGGGATGTCGAAGATCACGGTCTACGTCAAGAAGGAGGTGCGGGCCGACGAGATGCAGCAGCTGTGGGACAAACTGCGGCGGAAGGTTTCCGACGTGCAGGGGCGTCTGCCCGAAGGGGCGGGGCCGTCGGTCGTGAACGATGATTTCGGCGATGTGCTCGGGGTCTTTTACGGACTGACGGGCGACGGTCGTACCTGGCGCGAACTGGACGACGAGGCCAAGCGGCTCAAGGACGAACTGCTGACGGTGCGCGACGTGGCGCGCGTGGAGATCTGGGGATCCCAGAATCCGACGGTCGAGGTGACGGTCGCTCCGGCCGTCCTGGCGCAGAGCGGCCTGACGACCGCCGATATCGCACGGGCCTTCTCCGAACAGAACCGGGTGGTCAATGCCGGAGCGCTGGAGACCGGAGAGAGTCGTCTGCGGATCGAATCGACCGGTACGTTCCGCACGCTGGACGATATCCGGCAGATGACCATCACCTCGCCTTCGGGCGAACATTTCCGGCTGGGTGACATCGCCCGTGTGGAGGAGTCGTATGCCCGTCCGGCCTCGAACCTCATGCGCATTGACGGACGCCCGGCGCTGGGTGTGGCTGTTGCCACGGTCTCGACGGGCAACGTCGTGGAGATGGCCCGGGCCGTGGCCAAACGGATCGAGACCTTCTCCGAAACCCTTCCCGACGGTTTTGTCCTGCATCCGATCTACGATCAGGGACATGAATCCGAGGTAGCCAACCGCGGTTTTGTCTGGAATCTCGTGATCTCGGTCGTAACGGTCGTTGCCATCCTGCTCTTCTTCATCGGACTGCGCAACGGACTGTTGATCGGCAGCGGGTTGATCTTTTCGATCTTCGCCACGCTGATGGTCATGCAGGTCGAGGGGATCGCCCTGCAACGCATGTCGCTTGCCGCGATCATCATCGCCATGGGCATGCTGGTCGACAACGCTATCGTCGTCTCCGATTCGGCGCTCATCAACATGCAGCGCGGCATGCGCAAGCGCGTGGCCATTCTGCGTTCCTGTTCCTCGACGGCCGTGCCGCTGCTGGCCGCGACGGTGATTGCCATCCTGACCTTCCTGCCGATCTACTACTCGCCCCATATCACCGGCGAACTGCTTTCGTCGCTGGTCGTCGTGATCGGCGTGTCGCTGATGTTCAGCTGGGTGTTTGCCCTGACGCAGACGCCCTTTTTCATCCAGGAGTTCGTACCGCGTCCGCGGCAGGGCCAGCTGCCGGCCGATCCCTATGCCGGCCGGCTTTACGATGGGTTCCGGAGGGCTTTGCGGGCCGTGATCTGCCGCAAGTATGCCGTTATCGGGGGCCTTGTGTTGCTGCTGGGGTTGTCGGCCTGGGGCTTCCGCTTCATCCCGAAAGTCTTCACGCCGTCGCTCGACAAACCCTATTTCACGGTGGACATGTGGATGCCCGAAGGGACGCGCATCGAACGCACCGATGCCGAAGCTGCGGCCGTGGCCGACTGGATCCGTCGCTTCGAGAGCGTGGAGCAGGTCTCGGCCTTTGTCGGACGCACCCCGCCGCGCTACTACCTCTCGAATGCCTCGTTCGGACCGCAGCCCAATTTCGCACAGCTGCTGGTCAAGTGTCACTCCTCGAAAGAGGCCCGGTCGTTGCAGGCCTTCCTGCAGGATTCGGCACGCCGTCGCTTCCCCGAGCCGTTGGTCAAGGTCAACCGCTTTGAGTTGAACACCCAGCCCGAGGCGTTGATCGAGGCGCGGTTCCTGGGACCTGATCCGGCGGTGCTCGATTCGCTGGTGGGGGAGGCCGTGGCCGTCATGCGCCGCAATCCGAAGGTCGCGGACGCACGTAACGAGTGGGGCAGCATGGCGATGATGCTCCGTCCGGACTACGATGCCGTGCGGGCCGGAGCGATGGGCATTACGAAGGCCCGGATGATGGAGTCGGTGCGTGCTGCGGGCGACGGACTTCCGGTCGGCATCTACCGAGACGAGGAGGATCGCGTTCCGGTGCTGCTCCGCATGCCGGTCGAAGGGCTGACGGACCTCGGGACGCTCTCCGTCTGGAACGGCAGCCGCTCGGTACCCCTCTCGCAGCTCACGCGCAGCATCGAAACCGCGTGGGAGTATCCCCAGATCCGGACCTACAACCGACAGCTCTCGATGGCCGCCATGTGCGGCGTGCAGCCCGGCGCCACGATGGCCGAGGTTCACGGCGAGATCCGCCGCGAGGTGGAAGCGATCCGCCTGCCCGAAGGCTACACCTTCTTCTGGGACTCGCAGTTCAAGGATCAGAGCGAGGCGATGGAGGCGCTGATGAAATACTTCCTGCTGGCCTTTCTGGTGCTGGTTGTGATTCTTGTGGCGCTGTTCGGCAACTACCGCGAACCGCTCATCATCCTCTGCGTGCTGCCGCTGTCGCTCATCGGCGTTGTCATCGGAATGCTGCTCACGGGCTTCGACTTCGGATTTTTCCCCATTGCCGGATGGCTGGGGCTGCTCGGCATGATCATCAAGAACGTCATCGTGCTGATCGATGAAATCAATGCCCAGCACCGTACGGGAGTCTCGCTCCAGCGGGCCATTGTCGAGGCAACGGTGGCGCGTACGCGTCCTGTGCTGATGGCCGCCATCACAACCATCGCCGGCATGATCCCGCTGCTGTTCGACATCGCTTTCGGAGGCATGGCCGCGACGATCATCTTCGGTCTGACCTTCGCTACGGGGCTTACGCTCTTCGTGACCCCGGCCCTTTATGCCCTGTTTTATCGTGTGAAAATGAATTGACCATGAGATTTTTCCCTGTTATATCGGCTCTTTTCCTGCTGGTCTCGGTCGGAGAGGCAGCCGCTCAATCTGCCGAGGATTCGCTGCTCGTGTGCTACCGCCGGATGGCACTCGACAGCGATGATGATCTGAAGGCCGCAGCCAAACGCATCGAGGCCTGTAACGAACTGGAACGTGCGGCGCGTGCCGGGCGGATCCCGACCCTTTCGGCGGGGGGTGACTTCCGTTATACGGGCAATCCGCTGGAGTATTCGACCGAATTGCCGGGAGTCGGACCGCTGACGTTTCAGGGACAGAACTGGAAGTACGGAGCCTCGGCCACGCTGTCGCAACCCCTTTATACGGGCGGACGGATCTCTGGGACGATTCGTATGTCCGAGTCCGAAACACGGATGAGCGAGGCGCAACGCGAACTGTTGCGCTCGGAGGTCTGCTACCGCGTCGACGTGCAGTATTGGACGGCGGTTGCCCATCGTGAGCGGGTGGCGGTGGCCGAAGAGTATCTTGGCGTTGTGGCCGATCTGGAAAGGATCGTCCGCGAACGGGTCGAAGCCGGCCTGTGCGACCGGCAGGAGCTGCTGACCGTAGAGGTCAGGCACAACGAGGCCCGTTACAGGCTGTTGCAGGCCCGGAGCGATTTCGAGACGGGGCGCATGGCGCTCAACGCCCTGATCGGCGAACCGCTCGATGCCGAGACGCCCGTCGATGAGGTGCTTCCCGAGGTCGAACCCGGTGCGGCAGGTCTTTCGGGTGCGGGGCTGCATCCTGCAGTCCGGCTGGCACAGGAGCGGATCGATTGGGAGCGGAGCGCCCTGTGCGTCAGCGATGCTGCGTACAAACCGCAGTTGCATTTTGCGGCAAATGGCGGTTATTTCGCCCCGGAATATGATTCCCGGCCCGATCTGTCGCCCAATTATACGCTCTATGCGCAGCTCTCGCTGCCGATTTTCCAAGGCGGCAAGCGTCGCCGGGAGCGTCGTGCCGCGGAGTATCGCATCGGCATGGCTTCCGATGCCCTGCACCGCGTCGAGACGGACCTCGATCTGGAGACCCGCACGGCCCGTACGGCCCTCGACGAAGCGCAGGAACGCGTCACGCTGGCCGCTTCATCGCTGACAAAAGCGCTCGAAAACGAACATCGCGCCTTGGAGAAGTATACCGAGGGCGCCATCTCGATCTCCGAGGTGATCGATGCCCAAATTTACCGCCAGACGGCGCAGGAGAACCTCGTAGCGGCAAAAACGGCGGCCCGGATGCACTATGCCGGACTCCTGAAGGCTACGGATGCCTACCGTTTTCGATAAGTTTTCGTATCTTTAGGTCGTCGTAAACACCCTGTGATGCATTCCGATCGAAAAAACCGTTGACTATCCGGTGTGCTGTTCGCCGGACTGGGACTCTTTGCGTGGCTGCTGCTGACCCGCTACACGAATCTGTCGCCTCGGAGCGAGGAGGTGTTGGGCCCGGTCTGGGGAGCGGTTTTCCTGGTGGCGCTGTTCACCGTCCTGGGATTTCTGACGCTTCGTATTTCCGCCTGGCTCAATGCCCAATACCTGCTTCATGCCCGCAGCAAATGGAAAATCGCACTGGCCTATCTGGGTGTCATGGGGATGTTTTTCGCGGTTGACTACGGATTCCTCGTTGTTGGCAAACTGTTGGCCAGAGCGCAGCATCCCTTTACCTTCCCGAACGGCGGCGTGCGGATGCTGGTGGTCGTATGGCTGGTGGAGCTGGCCGTACTGGGGTTGCTGCTTGCCAATCGGGCCATGGCCCAGACGCTTCGCCTCCGGCAGCGCTCTGCCGAATTGCAGCGGGAAAACAATACGGCCCGCTATACGGCGTTGCAGCAGCAGCTCAATCCGCACTTTCTTTTCAACAGCCTCAATACACTCGTCGCCGAGATCGAGTATGACCCGGCGCGTGCCGTCGCCTTTACCCGCCGACTTTCGGATGTCTATCGTTATGTGTTGCGTGTACAACGGCTGCCGCTCGTAACCCTCGACGAAGAGCTCCGTTTTGCCGAAGCCTACCTTTACCTGCACCGCGTGCGGCTGGGCGAATGCCTCGGCTGCCGGATGGAGATCCCCGACGAGATGCGCGAGTATCGTCTGCCGCCGCTGACGCTGCAGCTGCTTATCGAGAATGTCATCAAACACAATGCGATCACGGCTTTGCATCCTTTGGAGATCGGGATTGCCGTCCGTGACGGATGGCTTACGGTCTCGAATCCCATCCGAGCGAAGCGTGGCGTGGAGTCCGGCGGAGTCGGTTTGCAGAACCTTTCGAACCGTTGCCGGATCATGCTGGGCCGAGCCATTGAGGTCGTGCATACCGAAGCGAGTTTCACCGTGAAAATACCCTTGAGCCATGAATAAACTGCGTGTTGCCATCGTCGAGGATGAGATTCCCGCCGCCCGGTTGCTCCGCACGCTCCTTGCCCGCCTGCGTCCGGCCTGGGAGATCATCGTCCTGCCCGGGAGCGTCGAAGAATCCGTACAATGGTTTGCCGCGAACCCCCATCCGGATCTCCTGTTTCTGGATATCCAGCTTGCCGACGGCACCTCGTTCGAACTCCTTTCGCAGGCCCGGCCCTCGTCGGCCGTCATCTTCGCTACGGCCTACGACGAATATGCCGTCCGAGCCTTCAGCGTCAACAGCATCGACTACATCCTCAAACCGGTCGACGAGGAGCGTCTCGCCGAGGCAATCTCGCGTTTCGAAGCGCTCCGTGGGCGCATGCTGCCGCCCGACGACTATCTGGAGACGCTGCTCGACGCCCTGCAGCGGCGTGAAAAACGCTTCCGGACCCGTTTCCTGATTACCGGAGTGGACCGTTTTCTCACGCTGCCGGTCGATGACGTGGCCTATTTCTATTCGGAGAACAAGGTGACGACGGCGGTGACTTTTGCGGGCCGATACCATGTGGTAGATCTCCCGTTGAGCCGGCTGGAAGAGCAGTTGGATCCCGACCGTTTCTTCCGGGCCAACCGGCAGGTGCTGCTCTCGGTGGGGGCGATCGAGCGGATCGAGCCCTATTTCAACGGAAAGGTTTCGGTGACGGTCCGCCCGCCCCACAAAGAGAAGATCACGGTCAATGAAGAGCGTGTGCCGCTTTTCAAGACCTGGCTGAATTATTAACCGGATCGGACGGACGGAAGGTTTGCAACACATTTTGTTCGCTCTCCGCCTCTCGACCGGCTTTCTGGCTCGAAAACTGTCGTGCGACACCTTCTCGAAAAGGTCAGAAACATTTCAATCTTTCGATAACCTTACGGTATCTGCGGATACGTAAGGTTTTTTATTTCGAATGCTTCCGGAGTACTTCTTCTTGGACTTTATATAATATAAAAAGTCTCGAAAATATATTTTTCAGCTAAAAAAGGGCCGAAAAAGTTTTTTTTATTTTCTTTTTCAGCAATCATATATTATATTTGTAAAACAACATATTCCTCATTGCACTTGTTATGACGGATGAAGGCACATACCATATTCGGCCGTTGTATGAAATGTCGAAAATCTCTTCCCGCTCCCGCTTCCGGAGCGGAGGGCTTCTGGTGCTTTCGATTGTGAACTCTTTGCAGAAAAGAATCCTGATCTGCTCTTCGACTCTCTTCGCCCGCAGAATCGTTCTGCCGGAAATGTCGTTTTGTCGTGAAGCTTTTTGATTCGCAGCGACGCCTTTCTTCTTGGTTAATCTGTAAATACTTTAGGGCCTATGCATAAAACCTCCATTCATTGTCTCTTCGTTCTGGGGTAGTTCCCCGGTTCGACTTCCGGATCGACTTCCTTCCCCGATCGGGGCTCCGGATTACAAATAGGACGCATCGGTAAACAAAATAGCGGCTCATGATCGTATTGCCGTCGAGATGTGTTACCTCGCAAGTTGAAATCCGATTCTTGCGGGGCCGGTTTATTCTCCTCTGTACCCATGCGTCAACTTCCGGACAATCGCCGCATTGTCCGCTGCAATGTCAATAAACAACAGACACAGGCATGAAGATAAACTTTAAATTCTCCGGATTCTTCGCACTATGGATCGCGTGCGTCTTCCTATGTCAGGGCGTAAAAGGCCAGAACGTAGCCGTCAAGACAAACCTCCTCTATGACGTGACCGCAACGATCAATGCCGGCGTGGAGATCTCGCTCGCCCCCAAGTGGACGCTCGATCTCTCGGGCAATTACAACAACTGGACCATGTCCGGCGACCGCAAATGGAAACACTGGTTCCTGCAACCCGAAGCCAGGTACTGGTTCTGCAACAAATTCATCGGGCATTTCCTCGGAATCCACGCCCACGGCGGACAGTACAACCTCGGAAATCTGGACAACGACATCCGTCTGTTCGGTACCGACTTCTCCCGGCTTGCCGACAAACGCTATCAGGGATGGTTCACGGGAATCGGCGTGGCGTACGGTTATTCATGGGCCCTCGCCAAGCACTGGAACCTCGAATTCGAAATCGGACTCGGATATGCCTATTCCGAATACGACTGTTATCCGTGTGCCGTCTGCGGCGAACGCCTCGATACGGGATGCCATCACTATTTCGGTCCGACGAAGGCCGCAATCAATCTGATATTCGTTTTCTAAATACCGGACGCCATGAAGAAGATTCTATTTTTTACGCTGCTGCTTCTGGGCTTCGCCGCACGGGCCGATGCCCAAACCACGATTCTGGACGGGCAGGTCACGGTGCGCTCGGTAGATCTTGCACGAAATGACAACAATTTGTTTGTCAGAATGTTCCTGGATGTAGACAAACTGGATCTCAAGTCGAATCTCGAGGTGATCCTGACCCCCGAATTGCGGGATATGGAGGGAAATATCCGAAAACTGCCCGAGATCTGGGTTGTCGGACGCAACCGCTACTATTACCGCATGCGCAACGATTCGGTGGCCGAAAGCCGCTATTTCTTCCGCCGGAAGGGTACCTCGACCATCCTTTACGAAACTTCGCTGCCCTATGAAGCCTGGATGAGGCAGGCCGATCTGATGATCAACGAGGATGTATGCGGGTGCGGCAAGCTCCTGCTCTCGGATGACGACATGCTGGTCGGATCGTTCGTTCCTCCGTTGGTCTATGTCGCCCCGCCGATCGAAGCGGTCAAGACCCGCTCCATCTCCGGATCCGCATTCATCGACTTCCCCGTCAGTCAGACGGTCATCTATCCCGAATACCGGGACAATCCCGCCGAACTGGAGAAGATCCACCGTACGATCGATGTGGTGAAGAGCGATCCCGATACGCGGATTACGGCGATCAGCATCAAGGGATTCGCTTCCCCCGAGAGCCCCTATGACAACAACACCCGTCTGGCCAAGGGGCGTACTCAGGCGCTGAAAGAGTATGTGCAGGAGCTCTACGACTTCCCGTCCGAGATCTTCACGACCTCTTACGAACCCGAGGATTGGGAGGGACTCGAAAAATATGTCCGCGCCTCCGATCTCGAGGACAAGGAGGAGATTTTGACGTGGATCGCCAAGGAGATGGATCCCGATAAGAAGGAATGGATGATCAAGAGCCGCCATCCGGAGTCCTATGCTTTCCTGCTTCGGGAGTGCTATCCGGCTCTGCGCCACTCGGATTATACGGTGGAGTACGTCATACGTTCGTACACCGATGTCGAGGAGATGAAACGCATTCTGGAGACCTCGCCGGGCAAGCTGAGCCTTTCGGAGATCTACCGGATCGCCTCTACCTACGAGCCGGGAAGCGACGAATACAACGATCTGATCGAGATCATGGTGCACCTCTATCCCGCGGATGAGGGAGCCAATCTCAATGCGGCCAACGCCGCCATGGCCCAGGGCGATCTGAAGGCGGCCCGGAAGTACCTCGCCAAGGCCGGAACGACGCCCGAGGCGGAGTATGCCCGCGGCGTGTTGCTGGCTCTCGAGGGCAATTACGAGGCTGCACGTCCTCTCGTCGTAAAGGCCGGAGAGGCCGGAGTGCAGGAGGCGGTCGAATGTTTGAAACGAATGGACCGGGTGTCCAAGGATTAAACGATTATGAAACGATTCTGTGATTATCTGTGGTCGTCGGGGTTGCTGCTCGGGCTTTGTGCCTGCCAGCACCCGGATGTCTCGGCTCCCCGGGAGGAGGCGAAGGATGCCGAAAGCGTCTTCGTCGAGCTCTCGGTCGCCTTCACGGACGGCTCCGGAACACGAAGCGCCACCGATACTCCCGACGACGAGGGTTATGTCACCTCCGATGACGGGACGGAGCCCGGAAAGGCCTCGGAAACCGCCATTTCCGAGTTGCTGCTCGTGCTGGCGGATGCCGAAAACCGCAACATCGCCGCAGGACTGCTCGAAGAGGCCCGGTCGGAATCCGAAACCGAATCGAGGTATGTCGTGGCGGTGCCATTCCGCTTTGTGAAGGACCATACCGGAGAGGCGGTCTCCGTGTATCTTTTCTGCAACCCTACGGACGAGATGAAGTCCCTGGCGAAGAATACTCCCGAAGGCGCTCTGCCGACGGAGTTCATTGACAAGATCTACACGCTGGCGGATCCAGTGGACGATCGGGCCTGGAGAGAGGGGGCATTCCTCATGTCGAACGCACGGAAATTTGTCACGACCCTGCCCGAAAAGTGGAGCGATTATCGCTCGCTCTCCTCGCCGTTCCCGCTCCTGGGAGATCGGACGCTGGAGGTGGAGCGTTCCGTCGCCCGCTTCGACTACAAGACCGTGAAGACCGACAACCGCTATCCGGTCTCGATCGACCGTGACCGGATTGACCAGACCGAGAATCCCGGCATCGAGATCCAGCTTACGCAGGCGGCGGTCGTCAACGTCAACCGAAGTTTCTACTACCTGAGGCGCGTGGGGGACGAACACCTCACGAACATCGAGATCTGCGGGACGGAGACCTCCGAAAACTATGTACTCGATCCGTTTGCTGCCGACAAGGTGAACGGCGCCGCAGGATGGACTTCAAAGGCCGAACATTATCTCTACAACCTCGAAGCCCCCGACTCCTGGGAGTGGACGCAGCTCTCCTCCCTGGCGCAGACGGAGGAGGACAGCGAATGGGGCGGCAATACGGAGGAGACGAAGGGGTATCACATCTGGCGTTACGTCACGGAGAATGCCGCACCCGACCGGGCTTCGCAGGTGGAGTCCATCTCGACGGGAATTGTCTTCAAGGGACGCATCGTCCCCGGTGCCGACTGCGAGGCGGAGATGGCCGAACTCCTTCGGGCCGGCGAAGAGCCGGTCTACGTCTACGGCAACCGCCTCTACGGCTCCTGGAGCATGGTCGAACGGGCCGCCGCGACGAACGAGGATCTGCGTGTGGCCTGGGAGGCCGTGGAGAAAAACGGCGCATCGCTCGAAGAGGCCCATTTCACGCGCTATACCCCCGTCAATGGAGAGTATGTAAACTACTACTTCTATTGGACCGTCCACAACGACAACGGGGTGACGGATCCCGAAGATCCCGACTACCTCTCTCCGATGAAGTTTGCCGTCGTCCGCAACAACGTCTACAAACTGGCCGTGGAGGCGCTCTTCGGATTCGGAGCCACCGATCCGGAGCCGCCCGACAAGCCGGAGGAAGATCCCGATACCTATATGCTGGTTACGGTAAAGATCCTTCCGTGGGTGGAACGGAGTTTCGAGATCACCATTGAAGAGTAACCCCTGAGGCAATAAATCGACAAATCTGAAATCTATGAAACGAAATAGCTTATCTTGTCTGATCCTGTCGGCTGCGGCCCTGGTGTCGTGCAGTGTCTACGAGACCCTCGATCCCTGTCCCAAAGGGGTGTCGCTGCGTTTCGTCTATGACTACAACATGGAGTATGCCGACGCCTTTTCCGAACAGGTGGATTGCCTGACGCTCTATGTCTACGACGGGCAGGGCAACTACGTGACGACCCGGACCGTGACCGGAGACGAACTGCAGGACGAAAATTACCGCATGGTACTTGATCTTCCCGAGGGCGATTACCGCTTTGTGGCATACGGCGGCCTGGCCTGCGACAAACACTCCTTTGCGGTGGAGCAGGAACCGGCCCCGGGAAGTACGCTCGATGATCTCGAGGTCGCGATGGAGCTGTCGGGAGAAAACGTCTCGAAGGAGTTGCTTCACGATCTCTTCTGGGGACGGCTCGATGCCCGGGTCGAGGGGGAACTGTATCGTGACGAGACGCTCTATCTGATGAAGAACACGAATAACGTGCGCATCGTCATCCAGCAGGCCGACACCTCTTCGGATCCGCTCGAGATCGACGATTTCGAAATCTCCATCACCGACGACAATACGCGTTTTGCTGCCGACAACTCGCTCCTGGCGGGGATTTCCCCGTTCAGCTACGAACCCTGGACCCAGGGTGACGGAGAGGTTGTCGGAGAGTCGGAATCCGGAAAGACCGTCTCGGCGGCCTATGCCGAATTCTCGATATCGCGTCTGATGACCACGAACAACCCCCGGCTTACGATCTACAGTCACCAACAGCAGGAGACCGTCGTCGACATCCCGCTCAACAAGTATCTGCTGCTGCTCAAGAGCGAGAAGTTCGCCGGGATGGCCGACCAGGAGTATCTCGACCGTGAGAATCTCTGGTCGATCATCTTCCTGCTCAACGACTATACGTGGCACGACGTACGGATCGTGATCAACGACTGGACCGTTCGACAAGACAACATTCAACTCAAATGAAAACAGGAACCATACGAGTAATCGGAGCGTCTCTTCTGCTGGCGCTGACAGGCTGCGGAGCAGGGGAGGAGACTCCGGCGACGTCCGCCGACAAGGTGTTTCTGACGTTGGATGTCGCCACGACACGCGGTGACGGATCCACGACCGGGGAGTTGCCCGAGGCGGAAAAGATCCATACGCTGCGCGTGATCATCTTCGACGGGAACGGCAGCGTGGAGCATAACGCGTTGATTTACAACGATGCGGCGGTCGGCGTGGAGGAGGTGGCCGACAAGACCTTCGAGGTGACGAAGAACGACCGGAAAACGCTCTTCCTGCTGGCCAATGCCGAAGAACTGCCGGGACTGGATCCGACGAATCCCGAAGGGCTGCAGACCCGGATCACCGAATACGACCAGGTGTCGCTCGATTGGCTGCAAGGCTGCGACGCGCTGCCTATGTCCTCCTCCTACAATTTCAGCGTGCAGGACAAGAACAAGGATTGCGGGACGCTCTATGTGGCCTATGCGGCCACGAAGTTCACCTTCTCGTTCGAGAACCGGATGCCTGCCGGCTCTTCGCTCGGGATCTCGGGACTCACGATCAACCAGATCGCCTCGACGTCGTATCTCTATCCGCAAGCCTCCGACCGATGGCTGACCGAGCTGCTCAACGGACGGATCGTCACCGCATACGAAATCCCCGCAACGGCCGTCCATGCGCCGTTTCTGTGGGAGGATTTCGAGCGTGTCGTGATCCCGAGCGGCGATACCTACGCTTTTCCGCCGATTTATCTGCCCGAGAGTCGGAATATCAACGACCTCGACACGGAACAGAGCTACACCGCCGGTCTGAAAATCGGTCTCGGAGACGATGCCTCGAACGATCATATCCGCGATGTCCGGTTATCGGACGGCTCCTCCGAACTGAATTCGCTGTTCCGCGGTACGCACGTCAAGGTCAAGGTCGTCGTGAAGAGTCTGGAACAGATCGATATTCTGATAGGTATTTATGGAATGATCGAACCGTGGACCGAACTCGATCCCGTATCGGGATCGATCATCGAGAAATAAAAGTCATGAGATTATGAGACGGTACATGATTATCGCAGTAGCGGTGTTTGTCCTGCTGGCATGCGGCGCCTGTCAATCGCCCGATCCGCAGCCGGAGAAGGTGGGGACTTCACGCCTGGCCATCTCCGCCATCGTGGACGACAGGGATACGCGGGCCGGCTCCGACGATTACAAACACGACCGCTTCATCAAGGACCGGTCGGTGATCCGGGTCGTGAATACCGTGAATTATGCCACACCGGACTTCTCGGACGGCGCCGGCTATCAGGAGTACATCTATACTACCGAAGGTGTCGAATGGGACGACGATCAGCCCAACTTCCTGCCGCTGAAGGCGGGGACACAGCCCGGAGATCCCGATCGGGTGGATCCGGAGGGCGGATTTGACTGGGATCAGATCGTTCCGACTTCGAATGCTTTCGTATTCGAAGCGGCCTGCTTCCCGATGAACTATACCTATTTCAATGCCGTAACGACGGATCAGAGTCAGGTGGAAAATTTCTGGTCGGCGGATCTGCTTCTCGCCCATACGCGTCAGCCGCTCTCCGACAGATACGGTTTGCTGAAACTCAAGTTCTGGCATGTCTTCTCCATGATCCGGGTCGAACTCAAGCTTCCGATCGCCTCCGAGGATGCCGACAGCGGTTTCCCGGCCGACAACGGGGAGGACAAAACCGTCAAAAGGGTGGTGCTGACCGGCATGTATGTGACCTACAGTACGCGGTACGCCGAATCGATCTCCAACTACGGACGTCGTGCGGTGGTCGGAACCAGTGACGGGGGACGTCAGGATATTGTCATGTACCGGCTGCCCGACGGCGACGACATCACCGAGGAGAACGGTCAGAAATACCTCCACTGTGTCTTTGCCGCGATCGTCCCGACCCAGCAGATCCGGACTCAGACGGCCCTGCTCGAACTCGATATCAATACGATTGTCGGCTTCGACGACCAGACGATGGGGGAGCAGAAGATCGAGATGAAAACCTATGTTTTCCAGCCCGATGTGGCGATCGACATGATGCAGGGAAACATCACGGTGCTCAATCTGTCGTCCGATTCCCGGACTTCGACTCCGGTATTGGTAAGCGCCACGGTCAAGCCCTGGAGCGAGGCCTACACGGAGATCGATCTGACCCCTCTTACCACACAGAAACCTTAACGAGACAGTGCCATGAGAACGTATGGAATCGTTTTTCTTTTGACCGCATGGACGGCTCTGGGTCTTTGCAGCTGCTCGACCCGGGAGCCGGCGGTGCAGACAAACGGGGAGCCGATCGCTCTTTCGGCATCGATCGGACCGATGGAAACCCGGGTGGACGACGGACAGATCGTATCCGGAAGTTACCGCATGACCTACTATTCGACGCCCGACACGCGATCGATCTGTCCGGTTTCGTTCGCGCAATCGAAGGGTTATCCGCTCCTTGTCGATGAGGAGGGCGTCTACCGTTTTCTGAAATGGAACGATGTGACCCCCGTCGCTTCGCGAGACCTCTATCTCTTCACGCTCGACAATCTGGACAACGGAACCGATCCAGGTACGGTGACTCTGGACGAAAGCTACCGCGCGGCACCGCTCTCGGATGCTCCCGAGCTGGATATTGTCTGGGGCAGCCGGAGCGTGGCACTCGGATCCGAACACAACGCCGTGGCCTTTACCTTGTCGCACCGCATGACCAAACTCTCGGTTGAAATCCGCGTGAACAGCTCCGGAATCGTGCTGGACGGCAAGGAGGTGCGCATTACGCTGGTGAACATCATCGATCTTCCCGCAACCTTCAACCGGGCTTCGGGCGCCGTCGAAACCGGAAGTCATGCTCCGACCGATGTGGTTTTGTACGAGGGCGTTCTGACGCAGAGCGACGACAAATACGTCATTCCTTCGTCGTGGATCTTTCCGCCGCAGCGCTTCGATTCGCAGCAATGGCCGCGGCTGCGTCTGGAGTTCGACGGCACGACCTACGAAGGTACGCTCAACCACTTCATGATCGAGGAGGGTGCCGATCTGGATACGCCTATCGAGATGTTCGGGCTGGAGGCGGGCCTTCACCTCACGCTCCGGGCCGGACTCTCCCGGACGGCTGATGATATCGAGTTGGTCTTCATGCCGGTATGGGTCAAAAAGTGGGAGGAGATTGAAAATATCGGCATTACGGCCAAACAGCGCGGCATCTATACCGAGGGTGATTACCGGTCGCTGGTCGAGGCCTACAACAGCGAGCCGAAAAACAGCGCGGCGCTCGAGAAATACGGAACGCTTGAGACCGGTACGGGCCGCTGGAGTTTCACGCTCTACAAACGTATCGGAACCGCCGAGGGCGCTGCCGATATGCCGAAATTCAAGGACGACGATTTCGACCTTTCGTTCAACGGATACACCATCTACGGATACGGAACCAAGGAGGAGCTGGTCGCGGTGGATCCCGACGGTGGTAATGGAAACGGAGGTGAATAAAAGACGAATGCGCTTATGAAAAAGACGTTGAAATACGGATTGACACTCTTCGTGGCCGTGGCTCTGTGCGACGGCTGCAAGGAGGCGGTCTCCCCGGCCGGACAACCGCAGTCGCGGAGACCGCTGGAGATCGAAGCCGAGATTACGGGGGCGGAATTGGCCGAATCACGGACCGTAAAGGATGAATTCGATTCGTATCGCTCCGAAACGGGCTTCTCGGATGGCGATCAGATCGGCTTCTACTCCATGCGCGACGGGAACGGCGACGAGAGCAACGCTCCGGTCAATCTCCCGATGACCTATACGGTCGCCGAGAAATGCTTCAAGAACGAAGCGTTGATCGTCGACTATCCGAACAATTTCGGATATACGTTCGCCTATTATCCCTATGCCGCCGAGAATACCGATGTGATCGATATCTACAAGGCGGACGGCACGGTGGAGGATCTGCTCGTGGCCGGAACCGGACGTCTCTCCGAAGGACGGATCTATCTGAGATTCGTACATGCACTCTCGATGGTGATATTCGTTCCCGGAACGGGTTTCGAGATTGCGGCGGCGGATGCGGCGAACGAGGTCCGGGTCTTTCTCCGGGAGGGGCTGAAGGCCTGTGTGACGAAGGACTCCGAGGCCGGGACCATTCAACTGGAGCTGACCCCCGACGATACGGCCCCGCGTGAATTTCTCGCCCGGAGGCGGACCGACGCGATGATAACGGTAGGCGGGGAGGCGATTCCCGTCTGCTACTCGGTGATCCTGCCCGCCGGAGCCGAGATCGAGCATATCGAAATGACCGACAACCACGGTACGGTGCAGCAGGTGGTCCCGCAGATCGAGCCGCTGGAGCGCAGTTGGCGTTACCCGGTCCGGGTGGAGATGACGGGGACGCTGCCGACGGTCTGGCCCTATGAGATCCAGCCGTGGATCGATGACGGACAGCCCATCGAACTGGGCGGAAGTTTCGGAATCCAAACCTCGGAGGACCTTCGCAACTGGGTGACGCTCTATAACCGCTACACGTCGGACAACCTTCCGGAGGATGAGCGGGAGCGCGTGGTTGAGCAGCTGAAGGCCTTCGGAGAGATGACCGATGGCAAGTGGTTGTTCCAACTCAATGCGGACATCGACTGCGAAGGACTCTTTGGCGACGATGCGTTGACGGAGCTCGTCCACCGTTTGAACGATACGTTCGACGGGCGGAACCGCACGCTCTCCAACCTGACCATGCCGCTGATCGGTACGGTCGGTGCCGAGGGGCGGCTTGCCGACTTGAATATCGATGCGATAACGATCACCTCGACGACGGAGGCTCCGCTCGGCGCCGTAGCGCGCGAGATGAACGGAGGGGCGATCGTCGACTGCGATATCAAGAACATCCGTATCGAGACCGAGGGTCCGGTCGGAGCCATTGCGGGGCGTGCGACCGCCGGGACCATTACGGGAAATCGGGTGAACGGACTGTTGCTCGGTGCGTCGTCGGACGACGACGGGATCACGGGCAGCCGTTCGGCCGACGTGACGTGTGAAAACAACATCTCTTCCGCCCTTATCTTCTGATGCGGAGAGCCAAAATTACGGATACGATGAGACAACATGGATGGATAGCAACCGTTTTTCTTGCCACGCTGCTGTATGGATGCGCCGAGGATCCGGATGTCGGAACAGGGCTTTCGAACCGTGAGGAGAGGGATCTGCCGATCGAGTTTGTCATGGAGGTTCCCGGAATGCAGCAAGCCGAGGCAGAACCCGCCTCGCGGGTCCAGAAGGATCAGTTCAAATTCGAGGAGGGGGATGTGATTCATGTCAATGCAACCTTTACGTTGCTCGATGGCCGCACGACGTCGGATTACGACTGTCTGGAGTTGCGCGACGGCCGGTGGACCTCGAAGGAGAACGAGGACCCCAATACGGAGGCACAGCCGATGAGCTGGCCCTGGGATACGGACAAGGCCACCTTCCGGGTCTATTACCTGGCGCACTCGTCGGGCATTCTGGTTGAAAGTACGGAACGCCTGTTGGACAATCTGCGTACGGAGGCCGATCCGGTTTATGCCGAGGCTGTGGATGTCCCGTATGGCGCCGCCGTGCATCTGGTGTTCAACCACCTCTGCACGAAATTGACGGTCTGCGGTTTGAAAACCGGAGAGGAGGAGTTCTGGCTGCAGAAAACTGGTTTGCAGGACGCGTATGTGCTGAGCCGTGATGCCGAGAGCGACTTTCTGGATTTTCGCTTTCTGGAGTCCACGGAGTCGCTTCGGCCCGATCTGGACCGACGGGTCATGGGAACGAGCGACGGGGAGGGAAATGCCGTTTTCTACCTGGCGCCCGGAGATTACAGCAACCTGAAGATCACCTATCCCTATGGCCTGGCCTATCTGACATTGACCGACATCGCGGCCTTGGGCGATCTGAAGGCCAATACCGCCTATACGCTTCGGATCAACCCGGGATCGGGCAACGTCGACGAAGCGGATGAGGACGAATGGTGGCCCGATCCCGACGACGATCAAAACGACATAAAACTCGATACGGAGGAGATCAACGGGTTGCTCAAGGCGATTCACGATGGGCAGGAGTTTCTCAACAAGGAAGGGATTCCCATTCTGAGCGTGGAGGAGAATGGTACGGCTCTGCTGCGGAATGTCGATTTCCAGGACAATCCCTTTACGTGGCAGGTTCTGCCCAACGGAACGGTCTTTGACGGGAAATACCACTATATCAAACATGTCTCGGGCTCGGCCCTTTTCAGCCAGATCAACGGTCGTGTGAGCAATCTCGGGATCGCCGGCGGCAAGATCACCCGTGCGGAGGAGGTCTCGGATATCGGAATCCTGGCTCCGGTAAGTTCCGTGTCGGCCGTGATGACCAATCTGCGGCTGAAGACGATCTCCATTTCGGTGGATTCGCCGTTGATCGACGATGTCTGCAACATCGGAGTATTGATCGGCAGCAATTCGGGGACGATTTATGAAGTGGCCCTGGGCGGGGAGATCCGCGTGGAAATCGAATCGGAGAACGCTCCGGGGCGCCTGCATGTCGGAGGCCTTGTGGGACAGTCATCGGGTAGAGTCCGCAATGTTTCGCTTCTGGACGATGATGATCCGATTCGGGTTCATGTGATCTGCAACTGCCGCTTCCCTCTGGATGCCGATGAAAATTATGCCGAAGGCGACCGTTATGTCGGGGGATTGATCGGACTGTCTACGGGGCAGACCGACAACTGTCTGATCGAGGCTACGGTCACGGCGGCCGGGTCGCAAGGCGTGCTGATGTATACGGGCGGACTGATCGGCATGTTGCGTGGCACGGAAGAGGGTGACACGGAGAATCCCGCAAACGTTGCACTGACCAACTCGATCGCCTCCTGCGAAGTGACGGGCGGTCTGGCCTATCCGTTGGACAATACGATCAACGGCGAGGGACGCTCCTATACGGGCGGATTGGTCGGATATGCCTATTGCGCAACGACCATTACGGACTGCAAGTCGCTCGGCAAGGTCCATGGTCACGACTATCAGGCGAATTTCTCACCGCTTGACAATGCCTATTACGGAGTAGGCGGCGCTTTCGGACAACTCTACGGCATGAACACCACGGTCTCTACGGTGGATGCCCGCAGCCAGATCGTCACGTCGCTGGCTTTTCCCAAAGAGGAGCCATACTTCATCGGACTCTTTGCCGGACGCTCGGACCGGGATCACTCCGCGGAGAATACCACCCACGGCAGTGGTGACTACGAGTTCATCGGTGAAATCGGCAATATCCATTATTGATAAATACCAGAAATCATGAAACGGATTACACGATATGGTCTTTCAGCGCTCCTGCTTGCCGGAGTCGTCTGCTCCTGCGATCGTCCGGAAACATTGCCGCGACAGTCGGAGGGATATGACATCGGATTTCAGGGTCTGGTGAAGAATACGTCGGAGGTCCGGTCGCGCAGCGAGGCGTTCGACAAGGAGGATTTCGTGCTGATCAACAGTTCGAGCGATGCCATGTTCGGACAGATCAGCATCTGCCGCGTTGTCGGCACGATGACGGACCTTCAGTCCGAATACGTCTCGTCGGACGGCATGGAGGGGCGCCTTCAGGCTCTCTCGACTCCTTTGGTGTGGGCGAGCCGCGATGCGGAGCATAACTTTTATGCCTGGACGCATCCGAATGTTGCGGGAGGAGGTGGTGTGGAGATGGACGGTCCGGCCTCGACCCAGGGAAAAGTGACCTTCGGCATGCAGAAAGAGACCCATCTGGAGCAGTTCATCGCAGCCGAGGAGGGCCCGTTGACCTACGAGGCGAACGGGCTGTATGTCAAACTGCTGTTTTATCGTCCCGTGGCCAAGATCCAGATCGAAAGTTTGACCCACATTTCAGCGACAGGAAGTTTGACTCCCGTGGAGAAGTGTCGGCTTTACTTCCCGAATCTGTACCGCTCGGCGCGGTTCGACGCCAAGAAAACACGCCCGGAGGATGGCAATCCGGGCGATATCTGGCTGGAGCCCGGAGATCCGGGGTATGAAGAACCCGCAACCGGTCTGACCTGGGAATGGGATATCAGCGATCCGGCGGCCTCGCCGGGAGATGAACTGCTCTATGTGCATCCGTTCCAGTTCGGTACGGACGATGCGGATGGAGGTCAGCCGGATGAGACCCAACCGGGCTATTTCATCATTACGGCGGAGATCGACGGTGTGGAGAAGACCTATTTCGCCTCGTTGGCCGGCCTGGTCGATACCCGGGAGTTGCAGGCCGGGCAGTTCATGAAGATGCAGATTGCAATTCAGGATGGAAGTTTCGGCGGTGTGGGGTGCCAGATCGTCGACTGGAACACAAGTCCCGAGCAGACGACGATTCACCGTCGGGCGGGGATCTATTCGCAGGCCGATGCCGACGCGCTGTTGCAAATCCTGCAGAGCGAGCCGCTGGATGAGGCGGCCCTGGCGCACTATTGCCGCGACGGCAACACGATCGTGTTCTATACGCCGATCGACTGGAGTTCTTTGACCGGGCCGTTGACGCTTCCCGACGGATACCGGCTTGACGGTCAAGATTATTACGTCATTTTGGGAGAGGGTGGTTCGCTCGAGGGGCAGATCACGAATCTGCTAACTCCCGACGGCGAGAGCTATCCTCCGGCAGAGCCCTAAGATGCGAGAGCGATGGAGAGCGGCGGACATTCCGCCGTCGGACAAAAGCAAGCCCTTGTACCCAACGGTACAAGGGCTTTTCAACATGACGTATGAAACGGATCAGGCCTGCTTGTCGGCCAGGATCTTCCAGACCCCGGCACTCAACGCTGCGCCGACAAACGGTGCAAGAATGAAAAGCCACAGTTGCGAGAGCGCAACGCTGCCTTCGAAGAGGGCCGGGCCGATCGAACGGGCCGGATTGACCGACGTGCCGGTGATGGGTATGCAGACGATGTGCACCAGTACCAGCGTCAGTCCGATGGCCAAACCGGCGATTCCCGGCTCCGTGTTTTGCATCCGTTGCACCCGGCACCTCCAGTACAAAGATGAAGGTGAAGATTGCTTCGGCCAGGAATGCCTGGAGCTTGCGCTGGAATCGAATGCCGCATGCCGACTTCGGACGAAGCCAACGCTCTCTTCCGTTTCGCTCCCGATACCGTCGGAAGAGTCGCTCCGATCGCTCCATGATACGACAAGACCCGGCCAATGACCGGGTCTTGTCTCGAAGGTTTCTGATCGGCCGGGCCGATCGCACTCATTTGTCAGGGCAGGGGACCACCGTTACCTTGACCCCTTGTTCAGCCATTGCTTCCAGCATTTTCGGCGAAATGCCCGAATCGGTAATCACGATATCGATGTCGCTCAGATCACAGATCTTGCTGAAGCCCCGGCGTCCGAATTTCGAGGAGTCGGCCAGGACGATCGTCTTCGTCGCGGCGCGGATCATCGCCCGGTTCAGACAGGCCTCCTGGAGGTGGGTCGTACTCAGACCATAAACCGGATCGATTCCGTCGACTCCCAGAAAGAGCTTGTTGCAGGCAAAGTTGTCCAGCATGCGAACCGCATACTCGCTCACGGCCGAAGCCGACGAATGACGGATGATCCCTCCCAGTTGAATGATCTCGATGTCGGGTTTGTCGAGCAGCTCCATGGCCACGTTCATCGCCGAGGTGATCACCGTCATCTTCATGTTCGCGATGCAGCGGGCGAAAGCCTGCACGGTGGTTCCCGAAGCGATAATCAGGGCATCCTGCGGTGAAAGCAGTTCGGCAGCCTTCTGCCCGATGCGGCGTTTGACCTCGGGGTGTAGTTTCTCCTTTTCCGAGACCTTGCGCGTGGCGATATAGGGATCGGCGAGGATGGCGCCTCCGTGTGTACGGTAGAGGAGCCGCTTCTCCTCGAGCAGATCCAGGTCCTTGCGGATGGTCACCGCCGAAACTTCCAGCTGCCGGCTCAGAGTTCCGACATCCACGCTGCCGGCCTCGCGGAGCAGCTCCAGAATGGCCTTATGTCTCTCCCGAAGTGTCATTGCCATATCCGTTCGGGGGTCAGAAGGCGAAGAGGTTGATTCCCACCTGTAGGAATCCATCCTTCAGATCGGGATTCCACATCGCATGGGCGAAGACCGGCATGTCGAAACGTCCCAGTTTCAACTTGTAGGTCGTGCGGAGCGAAATCTGGTTCACGCCGTCGTAGCCGTAGAAATTCGCACCGCCGTCGGCATCGTCGCGGTTGAATGCAAAGGTGCCGCCCAGCCCCACGTCCACGATCCAGTTTTCATTGCGGAAGACGCTGTATTCGGCACTTACGAAGGTCGAATAGCGGTTCTTTCCCGCAAGATTCAGGTCGCGACCCGCAAAGATCGTCGCCCAGTACAACCGCAGCGGTACGTTGAGCTTTGTTTCGAAGTTGTAGGCCACGCTCAGATCGAGGAAGTGCGTTGTCGAGAATTTGTTGTAGTTGAAGATGTCCTTGCTGAAGGGGAGCTCGGGCGAGAAGTTGAAGATGTCCCACACGGCCACCGTGAAGCCCGCAACGGAATACGATACGTAGTAGTCGAACTCCTTGTAGTCTCCCGTGAAGTCGCTGCCGCCCCAAAGTCCGACTTTCAGACCGTCGTTCAGGAATCCGACGTTCATATCCGCGGCCAGGATGCCGCCGTCGGCGACCTGCAGACCGCGCCACAGGTGCATGTTCTGGAGCGTTCCGCTCAGGTGCATGCGTGCGGTTTGTCCGAAGGCTGCGGCCGACAACGACAGGGCTGCAACCAGCACTGCGAGATGTTTCATGCTCTTCATGGCAGTATCCGTTTTAGTAGCAATAAATTACGCAATAGAGGGCTGCGGCGATGAATCCGCCGATGATCGGGCCGACGACCGGTATCCACGAGTATCCCCAGTCGTTCGAGCCCTTGCCCTTGATCGGGAGGATGGCGTGAGCCAGGCGCGGAGCGAGGTCACGGGCCGGATTGATGGCATATCCCGTCGTACCGCCAAGCGACATACCCAGAGCGACGATCAGCATCGCCACGGGGAATGCCCCCAGCGCGCCCATGCCGACTTCGGAGGTGTTGCCGTCGATCGAGAGGGCCAGAATCACGAAGACCAGGACGAACGTGCCGATGATCTCACTGAGAAGGTTGCGGCCGTAATTGCGGATGGCCGGAGCCGTACAGAAGGTCCCGAGTTTGGTTGCGGGATCGTCCGTTGCGTCGTAATGATCCTTGTAGAAGACGTATACGAGCACGGCACCGACGAAGCCGCCGAGCATCTGAGCGATGATGTAGGGTACGACCATGGCCCAGCTGAAGGTTCCAGCCGCGGCCAGCCCCAGCGTTACGGCCGGATTGAGATGCGCTCCGGAATAAGGTCCGGAGATGAAGACTCCGAGCATGACGGCCAGACCCCAGGCCAGGGTGATGACTACCCATCCGGCGTTTTCGCCTTTGGATTTCTTCAGGGTCGTGCAGGCAACCACTCCGTCGCCGAACAGTACCAGTATTGCCGTGCCGATAAACTCGAACAGGCATTTTACCATTACGTCGTTCATAAGCTATAAGGTTTTAAGGTTCAGGTTTTACAGATTTTCCGGTTTGAGTCCGGGGCGATCGTTAATGCTTGGTATAGTCGCTCAGCGTGCGTTTGACGGCATCGGCCCAGCCTTCCTTGGCTTCGGCGACTTGTGCCTCCTCCATGGAGGGTTCGAAGACGCGGTCGATCTGCCACTGTTTGCGGATCTCGGCGATGCTCGACCAGTAGCCGACGGCCAGACCGGCCAGATAGGCGGCACCCATTGCCGTGGTTTCGACCACTTGCGGACGGATGACTTTCGTGCCGAGAATGTCGGCCTGGAACTGCATCAGGAGGTTGTTGCGCGACGCTCCGCCGTCGACCTTGAGCTCCTTGAGCGGGATGCCGGCATCCCGCGACATGGCCGCCGTGATGTCCATGGTCTGGAAGGCGATTCCTTCGAGTGCGGCCCGGGCGATGTGTGCGGTGTTCGTGCCGCGGCTGATGCCGATGATCGTACCGCGCGCATACTGATCCCACCACGGAGCCCCGAGACCCGTAAGTGCCGGGACGAAATAGACGCCGTTCGTGTCGGGAACGCGCGAGGCGAGCTCTTCGACCTCGGACGAGGACTTGATTACGCCCAGTCCGTCACGCAGCCACTGCACGACCGATCCGCCGACGAAGATACTTCCTTCGAGCGCGTAATTGACCTTGTCGCCGATCTTCCATGCCACGGTCGTCAGGAGGTTGTTTTTCGAGAGGATGGGCTTTTCGCCGCTGTTCATCAGCAGGAAGCAGCCCGTACCGTAGGTGTTCTTCACCATGCCGGGTTCGGTACACATCTGCCCGAAGAGGGCGGCCTGCTGGTCGCCGGCAATACCGGCGATGGGCACCTTGTGGGCGAAGATCGTCGTCTTGGTGTGTCCGTATACCTCGCTCGAGGACTTCACCTCGGGCATCATCGAACGCGGGATGCCGAACAGATCGAGCAGTTCCTGGTCCCAGTCCAGCGTATTGATGTTGAAGAGCATCGTACGCGAGGCGTTGCTGACGTCCGTCACGTGCACCTCGCCGCGCGTCAGACGCCAGATAAGCCACGTATCCACCGTACCGAACATCAGTTTGCCCTTTTCGGCGCGTTTGCGGGCTCCGGGCACGTTGTCCAGAATCCACTTGATCTTCGTGGCGCTGAAGTAGGCATCGATGATCAGACCCGTTTTCTGGCGGATTGTCTCCGTCAGCCCCTGGTTTTTGAGCTCGTCGCAGTAGTCCGACGTGCGGCGGTCCTGCCATACAATGGCGTTGTAGACAGGCTCTTCGGTCTCCGAATCCCAGACGATGGTCGTTTCGCGCTGGTTCGTGATACCGATTCCGGCGATGTTCAGTCCGTTGATATCCATCATCGAGATCGCTTCGGCGATCACCGAAGCCTGTGAGGCCCAGATTTCGTGCGGATCATGCTCGACCCATCCCGATTTGGGAAAGATCTGTCGGAATTCGCGCTGTGCCACGGCGCATGTCGTGCCTCGCTCGTCGAAGACGATCGCACGGGAGCTGCTTGTCCCTTGATCAAGTGCAAGAATGTACTGTTTCATAGTAGTTTAAGGTTGGTTTTATAAAAAGGTTATTGTTGTCGTTTCGTTGGGCGCGGCCCGTCGGGAGCCTACGCCAACCTCGAGGCGAGGATGTGCAGCGGATGTTCGCAGGGCTTCGAGGTCGACATTTCGATCTGCCATTTGCAGGTTTCGCAATCCGTCGCCACGATGTCGGCCCCCGACGCCTCGATCTGACGGAACAGCGGGGCCCCGATGGCCTGCGAGACTTCGTAATTCTCCTTCTTGAATCCGTAGGTGCCGCCGATTCCGCAGCACTGCGAATCCAAGACCGTTACCTCGACCCCCGGGATCATCCGCAGCAGCTCGATCGAATAGTAGCCCCAACCCATCTTCTCCATGTGGCATGGCGTGTGGTAGGCGACCCGCAGCGGGGTGGTATCCTTGAATTTCAACTGCGCCTTGCCCTCCTGGATCAGCCGGTAAAGATAGCGTGTGGCCAGTTCGATGCGGTCGCGCACGTCGGCATTGTCGAGTTCGAGCAGGTGAGGATATTCGTCCCGCAGGGTGAAGGTGCAGGTCGACGAGGTGGTGATGACGTCCAGATCGCGTCCCTTGACCGACGTGCGGATCGATCGGAGATTGGTCTGGGCCTGACGCCGCGCCTGCTTGTAGAGGCCGTTTGAGATGAGCGCCACACCGCAGCACTTCTCCTTGTCGAGCAGCTGCACGCCGTAGCCCAGGGCATTCATGATCTTCAGCAGGTCCTTGCCCAGCTGCGGGTTGTTGTAGTTCACGTAGCAGCCGTGGAAATAGGCCACCTGTTTCGGGTAGGCCTCCTGAGCCGCCGCGGCATGCTTGCGGTACCACGAGGTGAAGGTTCCGTGCGCGTATTTCGGGAAGACGCGGCGGTGGTCGATGGCCATCACCTTGTCCATCATGAAGCGTACGGGCTTCAGCGCGACGGCCGTATTGACCACTGGCGCAAAGGGTGTGGCCAGCGATCCCACCAGATCCGTGTTCGCCAGCACGAAGTTCCGCAGCGAGGTGTTGTGCTGAGGCCCGTACTTGATGCGTGCGGACTGGATGATGTCGCCGATGCGCACGTTCGAGGGGCAGGCCACCTCGCAGCGCTTGCAATTCATGCAATATTTCAGTGCGTTGTCGAAGAAGTCGGGGCGTTTGAGCCGCAGCCGCTCGCCGTCGGGTCCGGCCTGCTTCGGCCCCGGGTAGTCGGGGTTCACCGCCGCCACCGGGCAGTACACCGTGCAGATCGTACACTTGATGCACTGTTCGAAATTGTTCTCACTGACGCTGTTCTGCTGTATGTTCATGGTTGTAGGCTTTTAAGGTAAGGTTTGATCAATCCTTCAGGATCTGCTCCGCCACATGGAGCGCCGAAAGTAGCGAAACACCCGCTCCGCACCCCTCCTGTACGGGATGGAATCCGGCAAGACCCGCTCCGACGGCATACAGGTTTTCGAGCACAGCCCCCTCTTTTACCACCCGCAGGCGGTTGTCGGTCCGCACGCCGAAGGCCTGGTATTCGTGCCGGTCGAAGAAGTGCAGCGTGTACCACTCCGATCGGCTCGGGCGCGATACGGTGTCGGCGCCGAAGACCGGTTCTACGATACGGTCGAAGGTGGCGACCAACCCCTTGCTGAAGAAACTTCCCGTAGCCAGAACGAACCGTCGGGCTTCGAAGGGGATGTTGCCGTGGTTGGCCGTGAAGATCCGCGCCACACGCCCCTGTTCGATTTCGGACGAAAGGACGCTGTCACCCAGGAAATACTCGCCGCCCAGAGCCCGGAAACGGTGTTGCAGCGCCTGTTGTGCCCGGATGCCGGGGATCGACGGCGGCAGGGTAGGCAGCAGATAGATCGGAAGCCCGACCCGTTCGCGGAGGTATTCGAGTGAATCGTTGCGGTTGATGCCGATCAGGGCCGGGAGGATCAGCGCGTCGCATCCGGTCGCCTGTTGGCGCAGCGCTTCGGCCAGCGCCTCCAGATTGGCATCGTGATCAAAGACCCGGGCGATGTTTGCCGAACGCATTTCGCTCGGATTGCGGCGGATCTGCTCCAGATCCGGATGGTTGAAGCTTCCGAAACGGCATTCGATGTTGTATTTGCGCAACTCCTCGGCGATGAATTCCGGATAGAAATCCAGGAATCCTTCGATATTGACGATGCAGACGCTCTTGAACGGAAACTCTCCGACCTGGGGAGTAGTAAGATATCCGTCGATGCTGAGCCACGTGGCCTTGGCCTTGCCCATGGGCGTAATGCGGAAGTGGTTGCGGCGGCAGTCGCCCGCGACGCGGATGCCGGCCTCACGCAGCAGCCCGGGAGCCTCCTGCGCATAACGGGCGCAGTTTTCGGCGCCGATTACGGCATAGGGGTGCGAGGGGCAGCATTCGGCCAGCGCGGCCATTCCCGCCACGGGGTCGGAGACCGCCTCTCCGCCAGGCAGACGTCCCAGCAGATCGAAGGATCCCGATGAAAAATGAATCGCGCTCTGTCCCTGCGAGACGATCGCACAACGCTGTCCCGCCTGCGCCAGGCGGATACCGCAGGCCATTCCGGCCAGTCCGCCACCGATAATTACCGTATCGAATCTCATTTTGCAGCTCTGTTTTCTTCGTCCGACAATCCGCATACACTTTCGTATACCCACGTCATGTATTCGCTTTCACGCAGCGTATCGCCCCAGGCAATGGGGGCCATTCCTTTCCATCGTTCGTTCAGGAAGGAGACCAGATCCTCCTTGGCCTTGCGGGCGCAGACCGGGTTGCGGTGCCCCATCAGTCCGGCGGCGCGGCAGGCGCACAACTCGCCCTGACAGGTGCCCATACCGACGCGCGTTCTGCGGCGCAGGTCGACGAGGTTGTTCACCTCGAGGTTTTCCAACGCATACTCGACCTCGCCGATCGATACCTCCTCGCATTCGCAGACCAGACTGTTCTGGATCGACGTGCGGCTGTCGATCTTCACGGCCAGATCGCCGTGCCGCGAAATCGACGAACGGCGCTGTACCACGGGTTTGCTGCGCATCTTGCGGTCGACCTCCTCGCGGCTTTCGGTCGAACCCGGAAGGGGCGTTTCAGCCGTACGGCACTTTTCGTTGTTTCCGATCTTCTTGCAAATCAAATCCGTAGCCCATTCGGCCATCAGACGGTAGGTCATCAGCTTGCCGCCCGTGATGGTGATGAATCCCTCCATTCCGTCGCGCGTGGCGTGGTCCAGCAGCACGATGCCGCGGCTCACGGTCCGCCCGCTCGGATCGTCGTCCGAAGCCACCAGCGGACGAACACCCGCATAGGCTCTCAATATGCGGGTCGTAGCCAGTTGCGGGGCGAGTTTCTGACCTTCGCGCAGCAGCAGATCCACTTCGTCGGGCGTAATGATCATGTTGTCGATCTGATCGTAGGGGACCTTGCTCGAGGTGGTTCCGATCAACGAAATCGTGTCGCCCGGCACCAGGATGTCGGCATCCGCAGGCTTGCGGCAACGGTTCAGCACCAGGTTGTTGACGCGGTGCCCGAAGATCAGCAGAGCACCTTTTGCCGGGAGCATGTTGACCGTGATGCCGGCCTTTGCGGCGATGCCGTGGCCCCAGATGCCGCCGGCATTGACCACTACCCGGGCGTAGAACTTTTCGTCGCAATGCTTGTGGTGGTCGTAGGCCCGCACGCCGATGATACGATCCTGTTCGCGGAGCAGCTCCATGACCTCGGTATAGGTGCGGATCTCGGCGCCGTGCATGCGGGCGTCGAGGATATTCGACGAGGTGAGGCGGAAGGGATCCACCACTCCGTCCGGAACGCGCACGGCACCGACCAGCGCCGGGTTTGCCGACGGTTCAAGCCGCAGGGCCTCCTTGGGGTCGATGACGTCGGCACGGATTCCGGCCCGGCGGCATGCCTCCACGAAAACGGACTGATATTCCAACCCGTCTTCGGGGAGTGAAATAAACAGTCCGTCAGTCTCTTCGACGCAGTGTGCGGCAATTTTTTTTTTTTTTTTGTTTTCGCGGATGCACTCCACGGCGGATTCATGATCCGTCACGGCATATCGGGCTCCGCTGTGGAGCAGGCCGTGGTTGCGTCCGGTTGCTCCGGTCGAGATGTCGGAGCGCTCCAGGAGCAGGGCCTTGATTCCGCGCAACGAGCAGTCCCGGGCGATACCGGCTCCGGTGGCTCCGCCTCCGATGATGATGACATCGTACGTATTGTTCATAATAGGTCGAAGGATTAAGTCACCACAAATATAAATACTTTTTTTCCGCAAAACAAAATAAAACGAAATTATTTTATTTCATTTTATTTCGAAAATTCCTTAAAAATAGCCGTTGACCCCCGATTTGTTCCAAAATCAAAACAAATCAAAGGAAGATAACTTGTGAATCGAAACATTTGTATGAAAACCCGACATCCGCCGGCAGCCCTTCCTCTCTCCGTAAGACGTTTCGAAGAAGATTTGTCGACCCGGAGATGCAATCTGTCCGCCGAAACATATCCTTTTTTTACCAAAAATGATTATATTCGCACCCAAATTCTCCCTCTCCATTTATAATGTGTCCGGACTCTGCCCCATACGGGATAACCGGGTTGCGGCGTGAAATTCCGCATTTGGAGAGCAGAGAAGAAAAATTGACAAATCAATCGAAAGGAAATCTTCGTTATATTCGAAACTGAATCCAAACAACAGATATGGCACAGATTGAAGGATCCATTTCACAGATAGTCGGCCCGGTTGTGGACGTGACGTTCCAGCCCGGGACGTCGGATTTTCGGCTCCCGGCCATCAACGATGCGCTGGAGATTCACCGCGACGACGGACGAACGCTCATCGTCGAGGTGCAGCAGCACATCGGCGAGCACACGGTACGCACCGTGGCCATGGACTCGACGGACGGACTGCGGCGCCACATGAAGGCTACGGCCCTGGGACGTCCGATCTCCGTTCCGACGGGCGATCAGATCAAGGGACGCCTGCTCAACGTCATCGGTTCCGAGATCGACGGCATGAAGCCGCTGGACCGGAGCCATGAGCTGCCGATTCACCGCGAGCCGCCGAAGTTCGACGAACTGGCCACCTCGCAGGAGGTCCTTGCCACCGGCATCAAGGTCATCGACCTGCTGGAGCCCTACGTCAAGGGCGGCAAGATCGGTCTGTTCGGCGGTGCCGGCGTGGGCAAGACGGTGCTCATCATGGAGTTGATCAACAACATCGCCAAGAAGCACAACGGCTTTTCGGTTTTTGCCGGCGTGGGTGAACGTACGCGTGAGGGCAACGACCTGTTGCGCGAGATGCTCACCTCGGGGGTTATCCACTACGGCGAAGCCTTCATGAAGAGCATGGAGGAGGGGCATTGGGATCTCTCGAAAGTCGATTACGACGAAGTGGCCAAGTCGCAGGCGACGCTGGTCTTCGGGCAGATGAACGAACCGCCCGGAGCCCGTATGTCGGTGGCGCTGTCGGGTCTGACGGCTGCCGAGTCGTTCCGTGACAGCAAGGAGGAGGGGGCGCCGAAGGATATTCTCTTCTTCATCGACAACATCTTCCGCTTCACACAGGCCGGATCGGAGGTTTCGGCTCTGCTGGGCCGCATGACCTCGGCCGTGGGCTACCAGCCGACGCTGGCCACCGAGATGGGCCGCATGCAGGAGCGTATCACCTCGACCAAACACGGTTCGATCACTTCGGTGCAGGCGGTCTATGTTCCGGCCGACGACCTCACGGACCCGGCTCCGGCGACGACCTTCTCGCACCTGGATGCCACGACGGTCCTCAGCCGCAAGATCGCCGAACTGGGTATCTATCCGGCCGTCGATCCGCTGGAGTCCACGTCGCGGATCCTCGACGCCAACATCGTCGGCGAGGAGCACTACACCGTGGCGCAGCGAGTGAAGCAGATCCTCCAGCGCAACAAGGAGCTGCAGGACATCATCGCCATCCTGGGCATGGACGAACTCTCGGACGAGGACCGGCTGACGGTCAACCGGGCACGGCGCATCCAGCGTTTTCTTTCGCAGCCCTTCTCCGTTGCAGAGCAGTTCACGGGGGTTCCGGGACAGATCGTGCCGATCGAGGAGACGATCCGCGGTTTCCGCATGATCCTCGACGGCGAGGTGGACTACCTGCCCGAGCAGGCGTTCCTCAATGTCGGGACGATCGACGATGCCATCCGCAAGGGCGAAGCGCTTCTTGCCAAGACCAAACAATCGTAAATCATCCGTAAGAGAGAAGTCCTATGACCCTGACCATTGTAGCACCAACCGGCACGCTGTGCGACACGACGACCGACCGGGTATCGTTTCCGGGGACCGTCGGGCGCTTCACCGTGCTGAAGGACCATGCCCCGCTGATTGCCGGACTTGCCTCCGGGGAGATCGTCTACAACACCGAGGCGGGGGAGGCGCGTCTGCGGATCAGGAACGGCTGCGTGCGTGTCTTCGAAAACCGGATCGAAGCTTGTGTGGAGCCCTCGGAAGCGGCGCCCGAAAAAGGGGAGGAACGAGCATGATGAAAGGATTCATAAAAATCGCCTGGCTGTTTGCGCTGTTGATTCCTGCGGTCACGTTGCACGCCGAGGAGTCGACGGAGGCGGAACCGGACATCAAACAGATCGTCCTGGGACACCTCGGAGACAGCTACGAATGGCACATCGCCACGACCGGCCACGGAGAGTGGAGCATTCCGCTCCCGGTCATTGTCCACAGTCCTGCGAGCGGCTGGCACCTCTTCTCGTCGGCCCGGCTGCGCGAAGGGTCCGAGTATGAGGGCCTTCGCATTGCGGCGGAGGGCGAATATGCCGGCAAGATCGTCGAGCGCCAGGAGGACGGCACGGATCTGCGGCCGCTGGACCTTTCGCTGACCAAGACGGCGGCAGCCCTGCTGCTCAACAGCGCGGTGGTGCTCTGCCTGGTGCTTGTCGCGGCACGCTGGTACCGCCGTCACAAGGCTACGGACCGGGCCCCGAAAGGATTTGTCGGACTCTTCGAGATGCTCGTTTCGGGGATCCTCGACAGTGTGATCAAGCCCTGCGTGGGTCCGAACTATCGGAAATTCGCCCCGTACCTGCTCACGGCCTTTTTCTTCATCTTCGTGAACAACCTCATGGGGCTGATTCCCTTCTTCCCGGGGGGTGCGAACGTGACGGGAAATATCGCCGTGACCTTTCTGCTGGCCCTGGCGACATTCCTCGCCGTGAACCTCTTCGGCACGAAACACTACTGGAAGGATATCCTCTGGCCCGACGTTCCGGTCTGGCTCAAGGCCTTTCCGCTCATGCCGCTGATCGAGTTCGTGGGGATCTTCACCAAGCCCTTCGCGCTGATGATCCGACTCTTCGCCAACATGATGGCGGGACATGCCGTCATTCTGAGCCTCACGTGCGTGATCTTCGCCACGGCAGGCATGGGAGCCGCGATCAACGGTTCGATGGGAGCCGTGTCGGTTCTCTTCTCGATCTTCATGTACTGTCTTGAGCTGCTGGTGGCCTTCCTGCAGGCGTATGTCTTCACGATGCTCTCGGCGGTCTTCATCGGACTGGCCCAGGAGAACCCGGAGAAACACGCCCCCGAACAGGCCGGCAATACCGCCAATAAATAAAGTAGACAATCAAACAAAACCAATAACAACACAATCGCAACTATGGAAAGTTTAGGAACTCTGGGCGCTGCCATTGGCGCAGGTCTGGCCGTGATCGGCGCAGCATTCGGTATCGGAAAAATCGGCGGATCCGCCATGGAGGCCATCGGTCGTCAGCCCGAGGCTGCGGACAAGATCCGTACGAACATGATCATCGTGGCGGCCCTGATCGAGGGAGTTGCCCTTTTCGCCGTTGTAGTCTGCTTCCTGGCACTCTGATTTCAAAATCGTAAGGTGCCATGGGACTTCTGCAACCCGAATCGGGACTGCTGTTCTGGATGACGCTCGCCTTCGGGGTGGTGTTCATCGTGCTGGCGCGCTACGGGTTCCCGGTCATCGTGAAGGCCATCGAGTCCCGCAAGGAGTATATCGACACGTCGCTCGATGCGGCCCGGGAGGCCGAGCGGAAGTGTGCCACGCTCGAAGCCCGCAGCCGGGAGATCATCGAGCAGGCGGAGGTGCGTCGTGAGGAGATCCTGCGGGAAACCGAGGCCGAGCGGAAGCAGCTTTTGGCCGAGGCGCACCAGAAGGCCGAAAGCGAAGGCGCCCGTCTTCTCGAAAAGGCCCGTCAACAGGCCGCGAATGAGCGGCAGGCGATTCTCGACGATGCGAAGCGCGAAATCGCGGCCCTTGCCGTTTCCATCACGGAGCGGATGTTGCGCGAGGAGCTTCAGGACCGGCAGGCCCAGCATGATCTGGCGAGCCGCCTGATGGATGAACTGGACTCGAAAAACCGCAAGTCATGGACCTCGGATTGATCGCGCGACGTTATGCCCGGGCTCTGGCCGACTATGCCGAATCGCAGGATGAGATGACCCGTGTGGCCGAAGAGTCGGTGAGTTTCACCGCGGCCTGGGAGCACATCCGGGAGCTGCGCGAGGCCTTTACGTCGCCGGTTCTGGCCGCCGATGCAAAGGTCGCGGTCGTCCGGCAGGCGCTGGGCGGACAGCTCTCGGGATCGTTCGAAGCGTTCCTGCGGCTGGTCATCCGCCACCGACGCGAGAAGTGGCTCTGCTTCATGCTGCCGGCCTTTGTCGGGATCTACAAGGAGCGCTACGGCATCATCGATGTGACGCTCACTACGGCGGCAGCGGTCGATGAGTCGTTCATCGACCGGTTGTCGAAATCCGTCGGACTGCGGACCGGAAGCCGGGAGGTGCACATCCACCGGAAGATTGATCCGTCGCTCATCGGCGGTTTCCGCTTCCGTATCGACGATCGGCTGCTCGACGCCAGCCTGGCCACACAGTTGCGCCGCGTCGAAGAGAAACTGGGGCGACAGCCCGAAAGAAAACTATGAACATGAATAACAAGGAGAGAATAAAACCATCGGAGATTTCGGAAGTTCTCTTTTCCGAACTGCAGGGCGTGGATCTTTCGGCGGAATATGCCGAGGTGGGTACCGTTTTGCAGGTCAGCGACGGCGTGGTGCGCATCTACGGACTGCAGAACGCCGAGGCCAACGAGCTGCTGGAGTTCGAGAACGGGATGCGGGCCGTGGTGATGAACCTCGAAGAGGATAATGTGGGCGCCGTGCTGCTGGGCTCCACCGACCGCGTCGAGGAGGGCGATCTGGTACGCCGTACGGGGCGTACGGCGTCGATCCACGTGGGGATGGGGATGCTCGGCCGCGTGATTGACCCGCTGGGACAGCCGATCGACGGTCTGGGCGACATTCCCGGCGAACGCCTCGAACTGCCGCTCGAACGCAAGGCCCCGGGCGTGATCTTCCGCCAACCCGTCACGGAACCGCTTCAGACCGGCATCAAGGCCATCGACGCGATGATACCGATCGGCCGGGGCCAGCGGGAGCTGATCATCGGCGACCGTCAGACCGGAAAGACGGCCATTGCCGTCGATACGATCCTGAACCAGCGTTCGAACTTCGAGGCCGGCGATCCGGTCTACTGCATCTACGTGGCCGTCGGTCAGAAGGCCTCGACGGTGGCCGCGCTCGTCGAGACGCTGCGGAGCCACGGTGCGCTGGAGTACACGATTGTCGTGGCCGCCACGGCCGCGGATCCTGCCGCCATGCAGTATTTCGCACCCTTCGCGGGGGCTGCCATCGGTGAATTCTTCCGCGATACGGGACACCATGCGCTGGTTGTCTATGACGACCTCTCGAAACAGGCCGTGGCCTACCGCGAGGTGTCGCTCGTGCTGCGGCGTCCGTCGGGGCGTGAAGCCTACCCGGGTGACATCTTCTACCTGCACTCGCGGCTGCTGGAGCGTGCCGCCAAGATCATCGGGCAGCAGGAGGTGGCCGAACAGATGAACGACCTCCCGGAGTCGCTGCGCGGCAAGGTGCGCGGCGGAGGCTCGCTGACGGCTCTGCCGATCATCGAGACCCAGGCGGGCGACGTCTCGGCCTACATTCCGACGAACGTCATCTCGATCACCGACGGCCAGATCTTCCTCGATACGGACCTCTTCAATCAGGGCAACCGCCCGGCCATCGATGTGGGTATCTCCGTGTCGCGTGTCGGCGGAAGCGCCCAGATCAAGGCGATGAAGAAGGTGGCCGGAACGTTGAAGATCGACCAGGCGCAATACCGCGAACTGGAGTCCTTCTCGCGTTTTTCGAGCGACCTGGATCCCGTGACGGCCGCGACGCTCGACCGTGGACGCAAGAACACGCGTCTGCTCGTACAGCCGCAGTACAGTCCGCTTTCGGTCGAGGAGCAGATTGCCATTCTCTATTGCGGTACGCACGGACTGCTGCGCGAGGTTCCGATCGAACGGGTCGCCGAATTCGAACACCGGCTGCTTGAACGGTTGCGTACGACCGACATTCCCGAGGCGCTGCGCAGGGGACAGATCGACGAGGCGCTCGGTGCGCGGATCGAAACGCTGGCTGCAAGCGTCACGACGGCATTAAAGGCATAGCACCATGGCTGCGCTCAAAGAGATCAAGGTCCGGATCGCCTCGGTGGGCAGCACGCTGAAGATCACTTCGGCGATGAAGATGGTCGCTTCTGCCAAGTTGCACCGTGTGCAGGCCGAATCCGAGGCCCTTGCCGCATACGAATGGCAGCTGGCCTCGATCACCGGATCGCTGTTCCGCTTTGCCGGCGAACAGGAGCTTCCGATCCCGCTGACCCAACCTCACGGTGCGCTTCGCCGGGCTGTTGTGGTGGCCGTGGCCTCCGACGGATCGCTTTGCGGCGGTTTCAATGCCGAGGCGATCCGACAGTTGGAGCATACGATCGAGGCGTTGCGCGGGGAGGGCTTCGAGCAGATCGAGGTCTGGCCCGTGGGGGAGAAGATGGCCGCCTATCTTCGCAAAAGCGGCTATCGGTCCGACGAGTCGTTCCGTACGCTTGCGGGACATCCCAGCTACGCGGGAGCTGTCGGGATGGCCGACCGGCTGATGAACTCCTACGTTGCGGAGGAGGTCGATCGGGTCGTGCTGGTTCACAACCACCACCTGTCGATGAGCCGCCAGCTTCCGGTCAGTGAGACGCTGCTGCCTCTGGAGCCCCGGCGGGACGGGGAGGAGACGCTCCCCGATGCAAACTACCTGTGCGAACCTTCGCCCCGGGAGCTGCTCGGCGAATTGCTGCCGCTCGAGATTCGGACCCGGATCTACGGGATGCTGCTCGACAGCGCCACGGCCGAACATGCGGCGCGGACGGTGGCGATGCAGACAGCCTCGGACAATGCCCGGGATCTGCTCGACGAGCTGCGTCTGTTCTACAACAAACAACGTCAGCAGGCCATCACCAACGAGCTGGCCGACATTGCCCAGAGCGATTGACGCTCATCGGACGAAGCAGCCCCGACGGGCACGATGTCCCATAGTATCGAAAAAACCCTTCCGGAATCCGGAAGGGTTTTCCACACACAAACATTAACAATACAAACAAATGAATGGCTGAAAATATCGACCGCATTTGTTTTGCAGCAAAGGTCGGGGAAAAATCATCGCCGGACAATCCCCGATTTTAGGTATTTTCATCGTCTGATCGGACGGTTCGCCTTGTGAAACAGCCTCGGAAAGAGACTTTTTATTTTGTAATTCAAAATAATGCATTATATTTGCAGGTGAATTCCAACGAACCGGACGGCCGTTCGGTTTTTGAAAAATCTCATTCAACGGAAAACATATATTTATGCAGGATCTGAAAGCGCTCAAAGGCAAAACGCTGGCCGAATTGCGCGAAATAGCGAAAGCGCTCGGCATTGGGAATGTGATGGTGAAGAAGCGCGAATTGATAGAGAAGATAGCGGGTTCCGCTGTGGAAACGGCTCCGGAGGGGGATGCCGTCACCGCATCGGCATCGACCCCGACTCCGGCTCCGGCCTCTCCGGAAGAGAACGTGGCACCGAAGGCCAAACGGGGCCGTCGGCCGCGCCTTGCCAAGGCGGAAATAGCCACCGAGAGCGTGCCGTCCGAGCCGGCGGCCGACCCAACACCCGAAGAGACGCCCTCCGCGGCAATGAGTCCGGCTCCGACCGTGTCACAGCCCGTCGAGACGAGAACCGCTTCGAAAGGCCCCCGTCATCCGAAATCCCCGAAACGCAATCGCCCGGACCGCCACGCCGAGGCTCCGACGGAGAACGAAGGACCGACAGATCCGCAACCCGATATGCCGGTCAAGGAGGCGGCATCTGCGGAGGTGACACCCGAGAGTCCTGCAACCGCAGCACCGGCCGCAGAGAACGTCGCACCCGAGCCCAAGCGCCGGGGGCGCAAACCCAAGAATCAGCCGCAGCCTCAGAAACCGATCCCGGAGGAGTCCCAGGCTCCGGCCGCCGAAACGCATGCGCATTCGCTGGATGACGAAATCATCACCAAGGATGACTTTGCCGGGGAGATCGAGGGCGAAGGGGTCCTGGAGGTCATGCCCGACGGCTACGGGTTCCTGCGTTCGGCGGACTACAACTACCTCAATTCCCCGGATGACATCTACGTCTCGCCCTCGCAGATCAAGCTCTTCGGACTGAAGCCCGGCGATACGGTCAACGGGGCAATCCGTCCTCCGAAGGAGGGAGAGAAGTATTTTCCGCTGGTCCGCGTGAACGAGATCAACGGTCTCAAACCCGAATACATCCGCGACCGCGTACAGTTCGAATACATGACCCCGTTGTTCCCGAGCGAGAAGTTCTGCCTGACGGGCAACGGTCACAACAACATGTCGACACGTATCGTCGACCTCTTCTCGCCGATCGGCAAGGGACAGCGTGCGCTGATCGTCGCACAGCCCAAGACGGGTAAGACGATGTTGCTGCAGTCGATCGCCAACGCCATTGCGGACAACCACCCGGAGGTCTACATGATCGTGCTGCTGATCGACGAGCGTCCGGAGGAGGTGACGGAGATGGCCCGCAACGTAAAGGCCGAGGTCGTTGCTTCGACCTTCGACGAGCAGGCTTCGCGCCACGTGAAGGTTGCCGAAATGGTTCTCGAGAAGGCCAAGCGCATGGTCGAGTGCGGTCACGACGTGGTGATCTTCCTCGATTCGATCACGCGTCTGGCACGAGCCTACAACTCCGTACAGCCGGCCTCGGGCAAGGTCCTCTCGGGAGGTGTCGACGCCAATGCCCTGCACAAGCCCAAACGCTTCTTCGGTGCCGCGCGCAATACGGAGGAGAAGGGTTCGCTGACGATCATCGCCACGGCGCTGATCGATACCGGCTCGAAGATGGACGAGGTGATCTTCGAGGAGGTCAAGGGTACGGGCAACATGGAGGTGCAGTTGGATCGCAAACTGGCCAACAAGCGTGTCTACCCGGCTGTCGACGTGATTGCTTCGGGAACGCGCCGCGAAGACCTGCTGCTGCCGCGTGATGTGATGAACCGCACCTGGGTGCTGCGCAAATACCTTTCGGACATGACGCCTGTCGAGGCCATGGAGTTCCTCCAGAAGCAGATGGGCCTGACCGACACCAACGAGGAGTTCCTCGCCACGATGAACCATTAGGAGCCCGCAGAGCGGGGGGCTGAAAAAAGGAGCGGGGCGGAAGGAAGCGCAAATCGGAGAGGTACGGGAATAGAGGAAAAATCATAACGATGAAGCAATTGATAACCATATTGTTGGGGCTTCTTATCTCCAGTACGGCTTTCGGCTGGGGACAGAAGGGCCATGACGTCACGGCAGCCATCGCTGAACGACACCTTACCCGGAAAGCGGCCCGGGAGGTGCAGCGCGTGCTGAACGGCTGCTCCCCGGTCTACGTCTCCAACTGGATGGACAATGCCAGCCATACCCCTCAGTATGCCCATACGAAGACCTGGCACTACTTCAATATCGCTCCGGACGGTCGGATCGAGACGACGGAGCGCCTTCCGCAGGGAGACGTCCTGCGTGCCGTGACCGACCTGACCGAACAACTCAAAAGCGGAAGCCTCCAGGCCGATGAGGAGGAGACGGCATTGCGGATGCTGATCCATCTGGTCGGCGACATGCACTGCCCGATGCACCTGGGACGTGCGGAGGATCTGGGCGGCAACCTGCATAAGGTGCGCTTCTTCGGGCGCGAAACAAACCTCCATACGGTCTGGGACACCGATCTGGTGGAGGCCGCGCACCGCTGGAGCTATACCGAATGGGCCGAACAGATCGACAACGGACGCTCTAAGGCCGACCGCAAGCGGATTGCCACCGGCACGCCGGATGACTGGGTGCGCGAGACCCACGGAATCTGTACCCGGGTCTATGCCGACACGCCCGAAGGGATGGAGATCTCCTACGACTACGTGGCACGTTTTGCTCCGATTGTTGAAGACCAACTGCTGCGGGCCGGACTCCGGCTAGCCGCACTGCTGAATGAAATTTACCGATAACGGATCGGCTCCGAAGAGACTCCGTTACGCCATGACGCCCGCCGGTTTACCCGACGGGCGTCGTTGTGAACAGCCGCAATATCCGTCGAAGAAAAAACCGAAAAGAGAAAGAGAACGGCCGGAAAGGTAAAAATGAAGCTGACCGGAAAGAGGGGAGACGGGCGAGTGCGGTGCGGGAAGAGGTTGAAGCAAGCGGATAAAATCCGTAAAAAAGGTAATAAGATCCGGAATTCGGTCATGCGGAGATCCACAAATTCGGTGTATCTTTGCACCGCGTCCATCGAAAGACGCTCTCCACGCGGGGCATGCCATACGAATCGGCCCTCCGCGCAGAGAAAAAACGACACACACAATGAACGAAACGATGATCGATCCAAGTTCCATTCTGACCGACGCCGACCGACAGGCCGTTGAACGGCTTTATGCCGAAGGGTGCTCCTGTGTCATCCGCAACGGCTCGACGTTCCGATCGTTCCACGAGCGGGGCGTGAGCGATCTGTGGCGGTTGCTGCACGAAGAGCCCGAACTGTTGCGCGGGGGCTTCATCGCCGACAAGGTGGTCGGAAAGGGTGCCGCGGCACTGATGGCCGTGGGAGGTATCCGGGGCGTTTTCGCCCGTACGATAAGCCGTCCGGCGCTGGAGCTGCTCCGCGGGGCGGGGATCCCCGTAAGCTGCGAATGCCTCGTGCCGCATATCATCAACCGGGCCGGTGACGGGATTTGCCCCGTCGAACGGCTTTGTGCCGACGCCCGTACCGCCGAGGAGTGCCTGCCGCGCATCGGGGAGTTTATCCGACAAATGAAAGAACGACAAGCCCAAACACAAAAGGATGAATAATCGTAGCATAACGATCCTGCTGGCCGGATGTCTGCTGTTTTCGGGTGTGACCCGTGCCGCCATGCTTCCAACGACTCACCCCACGGAGAAGACCTCTTCAGATAACATACCGATCGACTCGGTTGTGGTGACGGGCACGCGTTATGCCGCGGACATTCGTCACCTGCCGATGACGGTAACGGTTGTTGACCGTTCCGCGATCGAAGGCCGGCAGGAGAGTTCGCTGCTTCCACTGCTCACGGAGCAGATCCCGGGACTCTTCATCACCTCGCGCGGGGTGATGGGTTACGGCGTCTCGACGGGGGCTGCCGGCGGTATGAGCCTGCGCGGTCTGGGCGGCGGTGCGACGTCGCAGCTGCTCGTCCTGATCGACGGGCAACCCCAATATATGGGTATCTTCGGCCATCCGATTGCCGACGCCTATCAGTCGATGCTGGCCGAAAGGGTAGAGGTGTTGCGAGGTCCGGCTTCGGTGCTGTACGGTTCGAACGCCATGGGCGGCGTGATCAACATCGTTACCCGGCAACAGGAGCAGGAGGGGATCCGGACAGATCTGAATGTCGGTTACGGATCGTGGAACACCCTGCAAACCGAGGTGGCGAACCGTATCCGCAAGGGGCGCTTTACGAGCGTCGTATCGGGGTCGTACAACCGCACGGACGGACACCGTGCCGACATGCCTTTCGAACAGTATGGCGGTTTCGCCAAGGTGGGCTACGCGATCTCCACCCATTGGAATGCCACGGCCGACGTGAACGTCACGCACTTCAACGCCTCGAATCCCGGACCGATCACAGCCCGGCTCTTCGACAACGATTCGCACATCACCCGGGGCATGACCTCCCTGGCTCTCGAGAACGACTACGAACACACCTCCGGAGCCTTGAAGGTCTACTACAACTGGGGGCGCCATCGCATCAACGACGGCTACGAAGCCGGGGAAGCGCCCCAGACATCGCATTTTCATTCGCGAGACCGGCTGCTCGGCGTATCGCTTTATCAAAGTATGGAACTTTGGCGCGGAGGACGTCTGACGGCGGGCCTCGACTGGCAGCACATCGTCGGCAAGGCCTGGAATCGCTCGGTCGTGGACGGCAGCAAGTCGTCGATCGTCGATGAGCGGGAGGAGGAGGTGGCCGGCTATGCCGAGTTCCGGCAGTTGCTCGGCCGTTTCACCTTCGATGCGGGGTTGCGCTACGACTGGCATACGCGCAGCGGATCGATGTGGGTGCCGCAGGCCGGCATTTCGCTCAGGGCCGCACGCAACGGTGTATTGAAGGCCTCGGTGAGCAAAGGCTTCCGCAATCCCACGATCAAGGATCTCTACATGTTCGGGATGAAGAATCCCGATCTGCGTCCCGAACGGGTCTGGAATTATGAACTGGCCTGGAGTCATCAACTGGCGGACGACCGTCTGACATACGGGCTTAACCTCTTCTGGATCGAGGGGCGAGATATCATCCAGACGGTCCAGATCGACGGGCGTCCGAAACTCCTGAACCAGGCACGGGTCGAGAACCGGGGAATCGAGGCTGAAATCGCGTGGCACATCGCCAAGGCGTGGCGGGCCGATGCCAACTACAGCTACCTGTGGATGAAGTACCCCGTACAGGCTTCGCCCGAGCACAAACTCTACACCGGCATAAACTTCCTTAAAAACCGGTGGCAGCTCTCGGCCGGCGTGCAATATGTCGAAGGACTCTATACATCGGTAGCCCCGGGAGCGGAAATTCAGGAAAATTTCGTACTTTTGAATCTCCGGGCATCGTTTCGCGTGAACTCCTGGTTGACGATCTATGCCCGCGGCGAGAATCTGCTTGCCCGGGAGTATGAGATCATGGCCGGATATCCCATGCCCGTGCTACGGCTTTCGGAGGAATCAAGTTGAACTTTTAATATAAATAAACATGGCAACAAATTCTGTTTCACTTCATTCGTTGGAGTATAAGGATGTGAGGACCTATGGGGTTGCAGCGCTGTTTATCGTAGGAAACATTGCCCTGCCGCAATTGTGCCACCTCCTGCCCGCAGGAGGTCCGACGCTGCTGCCGATCTACTTCTTCACGCTTGTGGCCGCCTACAAGTACGGCTGGAAGGTCGGCCTGCTGACCGCCGTCGCTTCGCCGCTGGTCAATGCCGCACTCTTCGCCATGCCGGCTCCGGCCGTTCTCCCGGCCATCCTCACCAAATCACTGCTGCTCGCCGCAGCCGCCGGATTTACCGCACGGCGTTTCCGCAGCGTCTCATTGCCGTTGTTGCTGGGGGTCGTGCTCTTCTATCAGACGATTGGTTCGGCTGCAGAGTGGGCTCTGACAGGCAGTCTTGCGGCCGCCCTGCAGGATTTCCGCATCGGAATCCCGGGCATGCTGCTGCAGATTTTCGGCGGATATCTCTTCATTAAATACCTCAAATAACCGCAGGCATGACATTGAGAGTCTGTATGATCGCACTTCTCATGCAGTTTGCGGCCGCAGGTTCCGGCTGCGCTGCTACCCCCGAAAAAACGGAGGCCTCAAAGTCCCCTGCTAAGGTCTATATGACCCGAGACATCTCGCCCGAAGGCTTGAAAGCCGTCTACGAGGCGCTCGGTCGCAAGGCGGTGGGGAAAAAGATTGCCGTGAAGCTCTCGACCGGAGAGCCCGGCGGCAACAACTATCTGAAACCGGCTCTGATCGGGGAGCTGGTCCGCTCGATCGACGGCACGATCGTCGAGTGCAACACCGCCTATGGCGGGGGCCGAGCCGCAACCGAAGACCACCTGAAGGCGGCTGCCGACCACGGATTCACGGCCATCGCCCCGGTCGACATCATGGATGCCGAAGGGGAGGTGCGTCTGCCGGTCGAAGGCGGACGCCACCTCACGTATGACATCGTCGGTTCGCACTTCATGGATTACGATTTCGTCGTTGTCCTCTCGCACTTCAAGGGGCACGCCATGGGCGGCTGCGGCGGTGCCATCAAGAACATCTCGATCGGCATTGCCTCCTCGGCCGGCAAGGCCTGGATCCACTCCGCCGGCCGGACCACCGATGTCAACAAGGTCTGGAACGATCTGCCCGCTCAGGATGATTTCCTGGAGTCGATGGCCGAGGCCGCCAAGGCGATCGTCGATCATTGTGGCGAGCGGATCCTCTACATCAGCGTGATGAACAACCTATCGGTCGACTGCGACTGCGATGCGCATCCCGAGCCACCGCGCATGGGCGACATCGGTATTCTTGCCTCACTGGATCCCGTGGCCCTGGACAAGGCGTGTGTCGATTTGGTCTACGCCTCTCCCGACGAGGGAAAGGTCCATCTGATCGAACGCATGGAATCTCGCCACGGCATCCATACGCTCGAACATGCCGAGGCGCTCGGTATCGGTTCCCGGCAGTATGAACTGGTCGATCTGGACAAAAAGTAGGGGAGCGACACGCGATTCGAGTGCTGCACGGTAAGGAGTGCGCCGTCGGGGAAGAGATGCCGGCGGCGCACTCTTTTGTCCGGAGATACGACCGGTTCGAAGATCCCCTCCGTAAGAATTTGCATACCTCGGGGCGATTCACTATCTTCGGGATGTGATTTGACCCGAAACCGCACATGAAACCTCAAACATACGGAGTTCTTTTCCTGCTTCTTTTCCTGCTGCCGGGGTGCGCAGACCATACCCGGACCTCTGAGACGCTTGCCCAAGTCGAAAAAATTGTCGTGGAGACGCCCGACAGTGCTCTGTGCCTGCTGCGCGGACTGACCGACGCACCCTTCCGCAACCGGGCCGAACGGGCCCGGTATGCCTTGCTGTGTGCCGAGGCCTCGGAGCGTGCCGGACTGGAGGCCGACAATGATTCGTTGTTGCAGATCGCCTGGGAATATTACCGGCAACATCCGGGTGAGATTCGCAACTTTTGCAAAACTCGTTTCTACCAGGGTAAGAACCGTATGCGGCAGGGCGACAAACCCGGGGCATTGAGGCTCTTCCTTGAGGTCGAGGAGCGTCTCCGGCCGATCGATGAGCCTTATTATCAAGGTCTGCTCTACCTGCGGATCGGAGATGTCTATCGCGCCGAACTGAATTTCGTGAGAGCCTATCGCTACTATCGGGATGCCCGCGATCTGTTCATCCGCTCGGGTGCCACACGTCAGACGACCGAGGCTTTGCTCGGTATGACGAGTTCGGCCCTGCGCATGCGTGATCTGACCCGGGCGCGCCGTGACTGCACGATGGCCCTTGAACTGGCCGACGATCTGCACGATGATACGCTCGTAAAACGGAGTCTCGGACTCTTCGCCACCCTCTACACTGTTTCGGAGAACGAACGGATCCCTCGGGATCTGCTGCAACGCATCGAACATTCGGTACGTCGTGACACCTCGGCTGCAGGACATTGCACCCTGGCCCAGACCCAACTTTTCCGCAATCGCCCGGACAGTGCCCGCTACTATCTGCAACTTGCCGAAGGGCAGCAGGCAGATGCCGACGTACAGGCCATGCTCGAATACACGGCCTATCGGGTGGAGGCACGCTCGGGGCAATACCGCGAAGCAGCCCGGAAGATTCATCGTTTCATCTTTCTGAACGATTCGCTGACCCGCACGGCCCTGCAGGCCTCTGCCGGGATGATCGAACGGGACTATTTCCAGGAGCGGGCCGCCTTTGCCGACTATCGGATGCAGAGCCGCCGCATGTGGGAACGCGGAGTGGCGGGCTTCCTGTTGCTGCTCGCCGTGATTGTCGGGCTGCTTGTCCGACAACGCATCCGGCTGCATAAGGAGCGTACCGAGCGCAACCTGCTGCTCGTCCGGGAGGCCCGGGCGGAATACCGTCGACTGTCGCACAGCCTTGAGGAGCATCATCATGCCGAAGCCCGTCTGAAGGGACTCATCGCTTCGCGCTTCGATATTGTGGACCGTCTGGGCAAGACGCTCTACGAGCGTGAAAACACCGTTTCGGGGCAGGCCGCCATGACGCGAGAGGTGAAACAGCTTATCGAAGGCTTCTCGGAGAACGGCGAAATGCTGCAGGAGCTGGAGCAGATCGTGGATATGGCTCACGACGACGTAATGCAGAAACTTCGCCGCAACTATCCGAAGATGAAGGAGTCCGACATCCGGCTGTTGTGTTATATCTTCGGAGGCTTCTCGCCGCAGGTCATCAGCCTCTTCATGGAGGAGAGCGTTGCCAACATCTACGCCCGTAAATCGAGGCTCAAATCCCGCATCAAAATGTCCGAGGCGCCCGATCGGGAGCAATTTCTGGCCCTGCTCGGACCTGCGTCAGAAGGGTGTTAGATCCGGCTTGTAAATTATTGTGTAATTTGCTGATTATCAGTGTGTGATTTTTACAAGTGTTAGATCTTGGGATCCGCAGTGCAACTCGTAAACGCTGCGGATCCGCTATTTTTGCATTCGGAAAAAGCCCCGTCCGGGACACTCCGCAAAGAACGGGAAGAATAATCTGACACTTAAATTAAACTTGAAAATCATGCGCAAAATCATCTATGCAATTCAGGCCGGCATCCTTCTTTCGGGTCTTGCCGCCTGTGAGAAAAAAAACTACGAACCCGATACGAAAGATGCCGTGGTGCAGATCACTGTGGTGGATGACAAAGGCACGCCGCAGGCTGGAATGCCGGTCCTGATCTTCGACGAACAGGGCTACGAACGCTTCCAACAGGACCGGAAGAGCGAACCCCAGGGATTTACGCTCACGCTGCCGAATGGTCAGGTATCCTATCGTCTTCCCTATCGGGAATGGTTCCAGTCCGGGAACCGGGTTGTGACCTTCGTTGTCATGGAGGAGGCCGATGAAGAGAACTATCATATATGGGCCAAGAGTAAAACGGTCCAGGCCGCCGAGCGGTTGAAGGTGGACTTTACGCTCGATCGCAAGCCGATCGGATCGGGAGAATCGGGAGAGGAGAAGGATGAGGGAGAGACCGGAGAGAATGGACAGAGTGGGAACCCCGATTCCCCGGCCGAAGTCGGCACAATGTTCGAGATGTTCGACGAAGAGAACGGGCATACGCTTTTCGGCAATGCGCTGTTCCTTGACGCAGACCACCAGTTCAATGGAGACCGTCGCTATACGATCGTCGATGCCGGGATGGTCAAGGGTTTGCAGGAGATGGCTCCGCTGACATTCGACCGTGCCGCACAACGGATCTCCGCATGGCCCGGACGCGGTTACTATATTTGCAAGGATATCTCGTTGATGGAATTTCCTTCGGGAAAACGGGCCATGGCCATTCATGCGGAGTACGCCAAGATCCATGTCCTGGAATGGCTGACGCGCGACGGGAAAAACATCGGCGTGAAGTTCAACTATACGATCAATAAATTCTCGTATGAAGGGCTTCCCGAATGGGACAAAGTCTTCGAGGTGAAACTTTCGGGCGACAAATCCGTCAATATCCCGCTTCCGTCACAGTCTCACGATTCGGAGTGTGTGGCTTGGGGAGAGGCACCGCTGCTCATCAGTTTTGCGAGCGATCATGTCTCGATTCAGGTTACGGATCCCCAGGCCGCCGTAGGAAAAGAGTATCGCTTTGTCATCCGGTCCCAAGCCGCGTACAGCGAGGCAAAACTCCGGATTGTGGAATAACATTGCAGCAAATTGTTTTACACCCATGTTGCTGCTGTTGACTCTCTTCCTCCTGCGGACAGGCATGGCGCTTCTGAAGCGCAGAGCGGAATCCGATGCAAAAACACCCGCCCGGGGGAGAATTCAGGGAGACCTCCAAAGGGCGATTGACCCCTGAAAGAAAAATGCTGACGCCTCAAACCGTTGTTTCAACCGTTTGAGGCGTTGCTCATGACGTGCGACCGCGTCCAGCCATGCAGGCCCGGTTCCACGCCGTCTTCTTCATGAACGGCACGGATGAACAGACATGGAAAGGTGCGGTTGCCCTAATGCGACTCCTTCCCTTTGAAAACCCGGGTAAACTGCGAAGGGTATAGCCTTCCGTAAAATGTTACCCGGTGGGCATTGAAATTGGGAGAGATCGTGACCGTAGCGTTGTTGCATCCCTTCGGGAGGATAATCGTCACGTTGGCCGACAACCTCGATCCCATGACGTTCATCGAGAAGCAGGTGGCACCTTTTCGATCGGTTTTGAGCTTGATGTTCGAGGCCTGTCCATTGAGCGTAATACCGCCAACTTCGTTGGGCCCTCCGCTGTTGAAAGGTGCAATCTGGATAATTGCCAGGTCGTGGGAAAGCGATATGAAGTTGGTCGTCGAGTTTACGAAGGCCATCTCTCCGCGCTTGAGAACCAGTTTGTCGGCCTCCACCACAAAATCGAGCCGTTCCAGCGCTCCGACGGCATTGGCATGGTCGATCGAATCCTGAAGAGCCTCCACCTGTTCCTGGATTTCGCGGCTTGGAGATTCCTGCTGTTCGTATTTTGTAAGAATTCTTCGCTCCGTTTGGGCGTAGCCGGCCGGAATTGTCAGCTGCAACGTCGCAAGATAAAGCAATCGTTTCATGTTCCGCATGTTTAGAATCTTTATGTGCGTGTTCCGGTCCGCACATCCGACCGCTATCATGGACGGTGGAATGGCTATTCGGCCCCACCGCCGAGGGCCTGATAGAGCGTAATGCCCCCCCCCGAAATCTCCGACAACCGGTTCGTGATCGCCCCGATCTGCGCTTCGAGCAGCGTCTGTTGGGCCGTCAACACCTCAAGACAGGTCGTCGACCCGTGTTGCATCAGGAGTTGTGTGCTCTTCACGGCCGTTTGGAGCCGCTCGATCTGACAGGCATAGTTACCTGCTTTCGCCTGGGCGCTTTCGATGTCGATCAGCGCGTCGTTCACCTCGATCCCCGCATCGACAACAGCCTGTTTAAAGGCGATTTCAGCCTGTTCTTCCTGAGCCTTGGCTACCCGGAGATTCGCCTGCAACGTCCCGCGTTGGAAAATCGGTTGCAATAGCGATCCGACGGCTTCGGATAATGTGTGCCGCAAGTCATAACTTCCCGAAAGCGTGATCGAGGGATAGAAAGCCCCCCTGGCCTGATTCGTGGCGTAGAAGGCTTCGGCCAGCTTCTGCTCGGCCTGTTGCACATCGGGACGTCGACCCAGCACCCGCAGCGGGATCCCGACCGAGAGTTGTTCCGGGGAGCTCCATCCGTCGAGTGTTCCCCGTTCGATCGTGTGCGGCGTCCAGCCCAACAAGCTGCAAAGCTGGTTTTCCGTCTGGCGGATCTGTCGGTCGATCTCCACCAGGTTGTTGCGGATACTGTAATAGTTGGCTTCGGTCTGGGCAAGCGAAGCGGCGTTGTAACGCCCGGCCTCCATCAGGCGGCGCGTCACCTCAACGTTTTGACGCCAGCTCCGTTCGGTCTCATCGTAGACGTTCCGCTGGGCATCGAGCGCCAGCAGCGTGTAGTAGGTCGAGGCCACCGTGGCGATGAGTTGCGACTGCACGGCCCGGGTGTAGGCTTCGCTGGCAAGCAGTGCGGCAAGTTTTCCGCGTTTGGCGTTGCGCAGCGACCCGAAAAGGTCGAGTTCCCAGGAGGCGTTCACCGGGAGCTGGACCTCCCACGAACCGTTATGGACGGCGCTTGCCGAGAAATCGACCGACGGCAGGTAGGCCAGTCGCGACGAACGCAGCATGGCCTGGGCCTCCTCCACTTTGAGGCGTGCCGTCGTCAGATCGACGTTGTTGCACAGTGCCGAGTCGATCAATGCCGCAAGGTGCGGATCGCTGAAGAACTCTTGCCACCGCAGGTCTCCCGTCGAAAGGCTGTCCGTCTTATCGACCGCCCCGAAGGCGTCGTCCGTGATCTCGTATTGCGGGGACCGGAAGGTCCCGTAGATGCCGCACCCGGTCAGGAGAAACAGCGGGAGCAGAAGGAGCATCCGTCTGCCGACCTTATAAATCTTGGTTATGCTCATGGTTGTTGCTTTTTCTTGATGATGATGAATCCGAACCGCTCCTGGAGACGCTGCATGACGATAAAAAGCGGCGGGACGAAGAACAGCAGGGCGATTGTTCCGACAAGCATTCCTCCGACGACCCCGGCTCCAAGCGTACGGTTGCCGTTGGCGCTGGCTCCGCTGGCATAAAGCAGCGGCAACATGCCGAAAACGAGTGTCAAAAACGTCATCAGAATAGGGCGCAGACGAACCCGTGCCGCATCAAACGCAGCCTCTTCGATGCTCATTCCGGCCTGACGGCGCTGGGCCGCGTATTCGGTAATGAGAATGGCCGTCTTGGCCAGCAGTCCGATGATCATGATCATACCGGTCTGAAGGTAGATGTTGTTTTCCACACCGAAGAGATTGGCGGCGGCAAAACACCCCAGAATGCCGAACGGAACGGAAAGTATGACGGCCAGCGGCACAAAGAAACTCTCGTAGAGCGAACTTAGCAACAGGTAGATGAAGACAACGCAGACGATCAGAATGTAGATCGTGTTGTCCGAGCTGCTCTCCTCACGCGAAGAGCTTCCGAATTCATATCCATATCCTTCGGGAAGGGTTTTTCGGGCCACCTCGGCAATGGCAGCGATCACATCCCCCGAACTGTATCCGTCGGCCATCGTCACGTTGGCCGAGATCGAATTGAAGAGGTTGAAGCGACTCAGACTTTCCGGTCCGTAGACCTTGGTCAGCGTTACGAACTGACTGACGGGGGCCATTTCGTCGCCATTGCGAAAATAGACATTGTCGAGTGAGTTGGGATCGAGCCGATAGTCGGGATCTGCCTGTACAATCACGCGGTAGACTTTCGAAAAGCGAATGATGTTCGAAGCGTAGATACCTCCATAGTACCCCGAGATGACGTCGAGCACGTCGGTCGGGGAGACGCCGGCCCGCTTGCATTTCGCGGCATCGACATCCACGACATACTGCACGTAATCGACCTTGAACGAACTGAAGGCCGACATCACCTCGGGTCGGGCATTGAGCGTTGTGAGGAAGTTCTGCGTGATGTCGTAGAAGTCGCGGATATCGCCCCCTTTGCGATCCTGAAGGTAGAGTTCGACGGCGTTGCCCGTTCCATAACCGTCGATCATGCTCGGAGCCATGACGAAGACCTCGGCATCGGTGATCTGTCGCATGTCACGATTCAGCCGCATCATGAGTGCCGTCGAGGAGTGTTCGTCACCCTTGCGGTCATTCCAGTCCTGAAGCTGGAGCACCAGCATACCGCTTGTCGAACCGTTGCCTCCCGTCATGCTGTGCCCCACGATACGCGAGTAGGCCTTGATTTCGGGATAGGTGCGAACCACCGCTTCGAACTTGTCCATGATGCTGTTGGTAAAGCGCGTATTGCTGCCCGGAGCGGTGCTTACACTCACGAAAAGCGTCCCGGTATCCTCACTGGGGATCAGTCCGGTCTTGGTATGGTTCATCAGCAGCACCGCGAGGATGCCGGCACAGAGAACGGCCGCCCCGGCAATCCATTTTCTTCGAAGGAAGATCTGCAATCCGGCTTCGTATTTGTGCGACAGAGCCTTGTAGGAAGTTTCGTAAACCTGTTTGACCCAGGTCTTGAATCTGCGGTCGGGAGTCCGGTATTGCAGCAGCAGAGCGCTCAACGCAGGGCTCAATGTCAGGGCGTTGACCATCGAAATAGCTACGGCCACGGCCATTGTCAGACCGAACTGTCGGTAGAAAATGCCGCTTGTCCCGCTCATGAACGAAATGGGAATGAAGACCGCCATGAAGACCACGGTCGAGGTGATGACTGCCGCCGTAATGTCGTGCATGGCCGAAGCCGTAGCCTCGGCGGCATTCTCCTCGCCTTCGTCCATCCTGGCCTGCACGGCTTCGACGACGATGGCGTCGTCAACAACGGTTCCGATGACCAAAATCAATGCAAAGAGTGTCAACAGGTTGAGACTGAAGCCCAACAGATAGATCACGGCAAATGATCCGATGAGCGAGACAATGAGCGAGAGGGTAGGGATCAATGTCAGCTTGTAGTCGTGCAGGAAAAAGAAAACCACGAGCACGACAAGCAGGATGGCTTCGATGAGCGTCTTGACGACCTCGGAGATCGAAGCAAAGAGAAAGTCGTTTGTGTTTTGGAGATAGAGGTACTCCAGTCCCGCGGGAAACGACTCCGAGAGCTCTTCGAGCAATGCCTCGATTTTGAGGTTGATCTCCGTAGCATTCGACCCGGCCGTCTGGTTGATCATCATCGTCACTCCCGGATGCCCGTTCAGTCCGCCGATATAGGTGTAGTCCTCGTTGCCAAGTTCGATGCGGGCAATGTCTTTCAGCCGCAGCACCTCGCCGTCGGCAGTCGAACGCACGACCAGCTCGCCGAACTCCTCGGGCGTCTGGTAGCGACCGCGGTACTTCATCGTGTAGGTGAAGACGTTGTCCGAGTTCTCGCCGAATGACCCGGTCGAGGTCTCGATGTTCTGTTCGTCCAGAACCGCCGAAATGTCGGCCGGAACCAGCCCGTAGTGGGCCATCACCTCGGGGTTGAGCCAGATGCGCAGGCCGTAGGTTGCGCCCATGCAACGCACTTCACCCACACCTTCGATACGCTGGATCTGGGGCGCGATGTTGATATTGATATAGTTGGTGATGAAGGTCTCGTCGAACGAGTCGTCGGGGCTGTAAAGACCCACCATGGCCAATGTGCTGATCTGCCGCTTCTCAACGGTGATACCCACTTTGGTCACTTCGCTCGGCAGTTGTCCCTGGGCCTCGGAAACCTTGTTCTGTACGTTTACGGCCGCCTGGTCGGGATCCGTACCCTGCTTGAAGTAGATGTTGATGCTTGCCGAGCCCGACGAGGCGCTCGACTCCATGTAGGTCATGTGCTCCACGCCGTTGATCGCCTCCTCCAGCGGCACAATCACCGCCTTCTGGACCGTTTCGGCACTGGCTCCCATATAGGTTGCCGAGACATGCACCGTAGGAGGTGCAATGTCGGGGAACTTTTCGATCGAGAGCGAAAACAGGGCCAGCAGTCCCAGAAAGACAATACCGACAGAGATGCAGATGGCCAAGACGGGCCGTTCTATGAACCGATTCCTTTTCATGGCCGCAAACTATTTCTGGGTGGAACCCTCGCTCTGAGAGGCCGGATCTCCGGTGGCACGGATACGCATTCCGTCGCGAAGCAGTCCTGCGCCGGAAGCGATGATCTCATCTCCGGGTTGCAGCCCTTCGATGACAATGTAACGCTTCCCGTCACTGATCGATGAAACGGAGATCTGAGTCGATCGGGCGATCCCGTCAACGACTTTATAGACAAACACCTTATCCTGCAACTCAAAAGTGGCCTCCTGCGGAATGGTTATCACATCGGTGTAATGCTCCGGGATCAGCACGCTGCCGTTCGCGCCACTGTGCAGCAGCCGGTCGGGATTCGGAAAAACGGCCCGCAGCGAAACCGTGCCGGTCGTTTCGCTGATAACGCCGCTGATGCTCGCAATCCGTCCCGAATGGTTGTAGATGCGTCCATTGCTCAATCGAAGCTACACGTCGGGCATCTCTTTCAGCGCCTGTTCCAGCGTGCCGTATTCTTCGGCCAGATCGAGCAGGCGGTTTTCATTGATCGAGAAGTAGACGTACATCTGCGAGTTGTCCGAGACGGTCGTGAGCGGGGTGGTCATCGTCGAACTGACGAGTGTCCCTTCGCGGAAAGGAAGCGTCCCTATCACGCCGTCCGCAGGACTGGTGACCTCCGTGTAGGAGAGGCTGTTGGCGGCATTGATCCGTTCGGCTTCCATCTGGGCGCGGGTCGCTTCGGCCGAGTGGAGGGCGTTGGTAACCGTCTGCAGCTCGTAGGCGGAAACCACCTGATTTTCGTAAAGTTTTTTCGTGCTTTCGTAATCCAACCGAGCCGATTCGACTCCGACCTCTGCGGCGGCAAGATTGGCTTCGGCCACGCGCAACGCCGCTTCATAGGGTACCGGATCGATATTGAAAAGCACTTGTCCCTTGCGGACAACCTCTCCTTCGGAGACACGCACCCGGGTGATCTTGCCCGAAATCTGCGGATATATCTCGATATCCTGCCGTCCGCGGATCGTGGCCAACGAAGAACTTTGCAACATTTCGTTGCCGGTCGTGACAGTCAGCGTCGGATAATCGGTCTCCGGTGCGGAACCGACCGATCTGCCACACGAGATCGGCAATACCGCAACGCCGAACAGCCATATGGCGGTCCAGCGTTTCACATGTTTCAACTTCATCATTTTGTCTGTTGTTGGGTTTTCCTGTTTTCCAAATATTGACGGCCCTGTTCGGTGCAGAGCCCGGCCAGAGTGATCGCGACGATTTCGTCAAAGAACTCACGCCGGCTCCAGGAGCGGGAGGGTTCTTGTACGGCTGCGGCCAACAGCCCTTCGAACAGGAGAAAGAACCTCCGGGCCTCGATCCGGGGAAGGAGCAGCCCCTCCTCCTGCGCCCGGCAGACCTGCTCCTCGACAATCTCCGACAACGGAATACGATAGCGATCGTCGAGCAAACGACGGATCTCGGCGTAACGAATGATCTCCGATCGGAAATCAGGATAGGGGATGGTCAACAATTCGTAGGCGCGGTCGATCACATAGAGCAAAGCGTCGAGGCTCGTCCGGGAGGCAATTCCGATACGGATTTTCCGCAGGTTCGATAGGACGGACTGCCGGACACACTCGTGCAGCAGGTTGATTTTGTCCGGGAAACATCCGTAAAGGGTCCGTTTCGAGATATGGAGTGTCTCGGACAGATACTGCATGGTTGTACCCTTGACGCCGTAACGGGCAAAAGCCTCCGTAGCTTCGATGATGATCTGTTTTTTCGTATTATGTCCCATGTTTTGTCGGTTTTCGTCGGCACGCGCACAAAGATTGCCATCGATATCGGAAACTTGTTTGTTTTACGCGGTATTGTATTTGTCAAAACCGAAACATGAAATAAAAAAACGACGCTATACGTCGTTATGGAAACAATATATGTCAAATTGAAACCGTTTGTCAGATACAGAAACCGCCCGATTCGTTCCCAGGCGACGGAGACCCCGCCGCATCAAAAAAACGACTATGGAAAAGCAATCGTTGGTCTTGAATTTTCCGGATTTCACCTCGCGTCACGAGGCGCATGTCCGTTTCCTGAAAGAGGGTTTTGCCATCCGGCAGATTTCGACCGCCACGTGGAGCGGCAGGCCGGAGTCCTTCACCCGAGTGCATTCGATCCTGTTCGTGTACGAAGGATCGATGAACGTCAAATTCGACGGTCAGAACCATCGGATCCCCCGCAACGGCTTTTCCGACGTCATCGATCTGATCCCGCTGGAAATAACGGCCATATCACATGATTTGAGGGCCTATCATCTGCTTTTTACCGAGAATTTCCTTGCCAATCTGATCAAGAACCGGCCGCCGTTTTCCTTTTCCTATATGTTGGAGATGTCCGAAAAACCCGTACGGATCATCTCCGAATCGGATCGAGCCACCTACATGAAGCGTCTCTCCATCATCGAAGATGTCATGCGGGAACCTTCGCACCATTTCCGGACCGAGATGCTGAAAAGTGCCCTGTGGATGTTTCTGCTCGATGTGTCCAACATCTACCTGCACCAAGAAGAGTCCCGGTCCGAAAATCTGGGTACGGACCATTTGCGAAATATTTTTCTGCGGTTCATGCAACTGCTTCCGAAGCATGTCCGCGAAGAGCATACGGTGGGTTTCTACGCCTCGCAACTGTGCATTACGCCGCAGTATCTGAATCGCGTGGTACGGCAGATCTCGGGACAATCGGTTTCGGAAGCGATCAACCGGATGCTGACGGGGAAAATCGCCAAATTGTTGGACGACAAGGATCTTACGATTCAGGAGATCGCCGATCGGCTGTGCTTCGCGGACCAGGCCACGATGTCCAAATTCTTCAAACGGCAAAAGGGACTTTCGCCGACAGCATATCGGCAGAACGGATCATGCAGCCATTGACAGCCTCCAAATTAGAGATTATCCACGGGCATGGATTCCAAGTTCTGCATGGAAACAGGTTGTCTTGAGATTAAATCGGGAGCGATATCGTAAATCGACATCCCTTCCCAATTTCGCTTTCGATCGAAATCGTGCCGCCATGAGCCTCCACGAATTCTTTTGATATGGCCAACCCCAATCCGCTTCCCTGGACTTTGGTGCCGGGAACCCGGAAATATCGCTCGAAGATGCTTTTATGGTAACGCGGATCTATGCCATGGCCGAAATCCTGCACGTAAATATCCACATGCCTGTCGTGCTGTGCTGCCCCGATAATAATGCGGGAATTTTCCGGAGAGTGATGTATCGCGTTCGACAGCAGATTGGTAATGACCCAGGCTATTTTTTCATTGTCCACAAACAGTTTCGAGATCTTTTCGGGGTATTCCACCTCGACAAAACAATGAAATCGTTCTGCCAGCACTTGAGTGGCTTTGATCGCATATTCGATCAATTCAATCGGTTTGACGATCTTGGGCTTGATGGTAAGTTTCCCGGATTCCACTTGGGTGAGATTCAGCAATTCACCGGTAATATTCAACAACCGGTCGCTGCTTTCGCGAATACTGCTCAATAATTGGGTCTGCTCCTCATTGAGAGACCCGAGCCGGGAGTCCCCGAGTAGCTGCAAACTCATCAGTATCGATGAAATGGGTGTCTTCATCTCGTGGGAAACGGTCGCTATAAAATTCGTTTTGGCGGAATCCAGCTCTTTATACTTGGTAATGTTTTTCAGAATAATAAGATTGCCGACAAACTGTTGTTGGGTCTCACCTACGGGATTTATATATAGTGGAATATTATCCATTTGGAAGTAGCTTTCCTTGTCGTCCGCATAGATTTTCAAGGGTTCGTGTTCATGATTATCTTCATTTTCTGCATATACCTCCCGGATGAGCCGTCTGAGCAGGTCGTTGTTCAGCGCTATTTCTGCGGCTTTGCGTCCGATGATATTCCCTCGTTTCAGGTTTAAAATCGAAAAAGCCTCGTCATTCATAAAAAGAATATTTCGTTCCGAATCCAGGCCGATGATCGGTTCATGCAGGCTGTTTACGATGGCTTCGATTCGTTTTTTTTCTGTCATAAGCTGATCTACAGAACTGCGCCGATATTCCGACAGCTTGCAGGCCATGTCGTTGAATGACGCGGCAACGGCGCGGAATTCTTTATTGTCGCCGAAATCGAGACGTTCTTCATAATGATGATTGGCGATCTGGGTGATGCCCTGTTTCAACTTGTCAATCGGCCGCAAGATAATGGCCGGAAAGCGGATCAGGAAAACCGCAGCCAGCAAGATGCACAATATGGACAAGATCGTAAGCCACTGTACCGCTCCTTCGGCGTTTGATTCCATGTCTGAACTTTTGGATCGTATCGAGTTCATGTTCAACTCCATGATACGATAGAGATCTTCGCGGATCGCCTGTATACGGGTGATGGAGACCGAATCCGTCAGGGCGTCGATTTTTTGGGTTAAGGCGGAGGTTACCTCTTTTTCATTTACTTCCGTAATATTTTGTTGCTGAAGTTCCAGACTGTTTATCAAGATGCCCCGTGAAGTAGAGTCTTGCGAGAGACGGTCCAACGAACGGAGCATCTCTTCCACATAATGCACGGAGTTGTAATTGTCGGCAAGTATGTTCTTCGATGCGACGGAAAGCTGTCGGACGGATCGAACCGACTGGAACCCCAGTAAAAGAATCAGTATGAACAGTACTCCGATACCTAATGTCAGTCTGTTGCGAATATTCATTACGATAAAATAATTAAATCCACATTGAGTTTGGCCAACCGATTCAACAGATGCCGGAATCTGAGAGCCGTTACAAACAACGAATATAGTGAAAATCGCGGACCGCTGATACAAACGGTCGTGATTTTACGTTCCTGGCATACATCCACGATCGTTTCAATATAACGATTGGAGTGTATCCGCACGACCTCTCCGCCCAGTTCCGATGCAAGATTGAAATTATTGATCAGATAACGTTGGTTGGCCAACGGGATGCGATCCATGTCTTCTTTGTCTGACTGGACATACAATACAATGAATGCCGCATTCATGTGCGTTGCCAGGCGGGCCGTTTTCCGGATTACCCGACGGGCCCGTTTTTCGGAGGAGTCGATCACGGCCATCAAGTATTCGTGATAGAGTTTCCCTTCGGCAACGACCTGGGTCTCAACTTTCTTTTCTACCCGCATGGCTACCTCCTTCAGTGCCAGCTCTCTGAGTTGCAGCAGGTGGTCATGGGTGAAAAAATTCCCCAACGCGGCGGCGATCTTGTCGGGTCGGTAAATCTTGCCGGCTTTTAACCGTTCTATGAGGTCGTCGGCCGTCAGATCGATGTTGACCACCTCGTCGGCCATGGCCAACACACTGTCCGGAATCCGCTCCTGGATTTCGACTCCGGTAATAGTTTGTACCTGCTCGTTGATCCCCTCCAGATGCTGGATGTTGACGGCCGAAATCACGCTGATCCCCGCATCGAGGATCTGCATGACATCCTGCCAGCGCTTGGGATTTGTACTCCCTTCGATATTGGTATGCGCCAGCTCATCTACGATGACGATCTCCGGGTGTTGATTGATGATCGTCTGTGTATCCATCTCTTCAAGCTCCTTTCCCTTATAGAAAAGTTTCCTTCGCGGAATCAATATGAGCCCGTCGACCAAAGCCTCCGTCTCCATTCGCCCGTGTGTTTCAACGTATCCGATCCGGATGTCAACTCCGGCATCGGACAGTTGATGGGCCTCCTGCAACATACGGTAGGTTTTGCCTACACCGGCACTCATGCCGATGTAGACCTTGAACTTTCCTCGATGAGATTGTTTAATCAGATCCAGAAAATGTTGCGCGCTTTGTCGAGTGTCGTTATACATTGGTTCAATTACATTATGAAAGAGATACTCCAGCATGTTTGGCCTCTTCCGAGGTCGGAAACAGGACCGGCGGCCAATACGGACATTAAACCAATGCACAGGCTATTGTGCGTTTCATGTCTTCAAATTTGCTATTCTATGGCTAATTTCTGTGCTTCGTCGAGAGCAATGTTAAGCTTCAATACATTTACCTTATACGTTCCGAAAAGTCCCAGCCAGGGTTTCTGTATGGTTTTCTCCACAATTTTCCGAACCTGATCTTCCGACATGCCGCGGGCTTCGGCGACACGACGAATCTGCACTTCGGCTCCGCGCGGTGAAATGTCCGGATCCAGTCCCGATCCGCTGGCCGTAACCATCTCTGCGGGTACATCTTTCCTTTCGAGATAGGGGTGGGCCTCCAAAAAGACCTCGATGCGAGCCTCTACTTCGGCCAGATATTCCGGATTGTTGGTTCCCTTGTTGCTGCCGCCCGAAGCTCCGCCATTGTAATCGACGGCAGAGGGGCGGCCCCAGAAGTAGCGGTCGTCGGTGAATTGCTGCCCGACGTTGGCAGCGCCGACGATTTTCCCGTTCAGTTCGACCATCGGGGCCTCCCCGTCATTCGGTGAAGCAACCGCGGCTGTCAAACGCAGGATCAATACATACCCGATGGTGAGCACGACACACATCACCAGGGTGAACTTAAGCGATATCCATAAATTTTTCATGATTCTTCTTCCTTTAAAAAAATACGCTAATTAAAATATCGCTCAGTTTGATTCCCACGAATGGAGCGACAATACCTCCCAGCCCGTAGATAAACAGGTTGCGGCGCAGCAGGGCGGAGGCTCCGATCGGCTTGTAGCTTACGCCGCGAAGAGCCAGCGGAATCAGCAGCGGAATGATGATCGCATTGAAGATCACGGCCGACAGAATGGCACTCTCGGGCGAATGGAGCCGCATGATATTGAGAGCCTGCAACGACGGGATCGAGGTGATGAACAGCGCCGGCACAATGGCGAAGTATTTGGCCACGTCATTGGCGATGGAGAAGGTGGTCAGCGTTCCGCGGGTCATGAGCAACTGTTTGCCGATCTCCACGATCTCGATCAGTTTCGTCGGGTCGTTGTCCAGGTCGACCATGTTGCCGGCCTCCTTGGCCGCCTGGGTCCCGCTGTTCATGGCCACGCCGACATCGGCCTGGGCCAGGGCCGGGGCATCGTTCGTCCCGTCTCCCATCATGGCAACCAGTTTCCCGGCCTGTTGCTCCCGTTTGATGTATTCCATCTTGTCTTCCGGTTTGGCTTCGGCGATAAAGTCATCCACACCCGCTTTTTCGGCAATATATTTTGCGGTCAGCGGATTGTCCCCGGTTACCATCACGGTTTTGACGCCCATCCTGCGGAGCCGCTCGAACCGCTCGCGAATGCCGGTCTTGATAATGTCCTGCAATTCGATTACCCCTTGTACCTGTTCATCGGAGCAAACTACCAGAGGTGTGCCGCCATTGGCCGAGATCCTTTGGACGATTTCGTCGATCTCCTGCGGGAAGGCGTGCCCGGCGTCGGTAACGATCTTCCGAATCGCTTCGGTGGCCCCTTTGCGGATGCGGACCCCGTCCGGCATGTTCACACCCGAACAACGGGTTTCGGCCGTAAATTGGACCATCCGCATGCCCACCATCTCCCGAGGTTCCACTTTGACGCCCTGTTTCGAACCGAGTTCCACGATGGATTTACCTTCCGGAGTCTGATCGGCAACGGAGGAGAGAACGCACATCCGGACAAATGATCCGGCATCTTTGCCCTGGACCGGATAGAAGCGGGTTGCTTTCCGGTTGCCGATGGTGATGGTTCCGGTTTTGTCCAGCAATAGCGTGTCGATGTCCCCGGCCGTTTCCACGGCCTTTCCCGATTTGGTGATTACGTTGGCCCGCAGGGCCCGATCCATCCCGGCGATACCGATTGCCGACAACAAACCACCGATGGTCGTCGGAATCAGACAGACGAACAGCGAGATGAAGGCCGCAATCGTAATGTTGGCGCCGATGTAGTCCGCAAAGGGTTTTAGTGCGGCGCAGACGATGACGAAAACAAGGGTAAAACCTGCCAGCAGAATCGTCAACGCAATCTCGTTAGGGGTCTTCTGGCGGGAAGAGCCCTCCACCAGCGAAATCATCTTGTCGAGAAAACTTTCACCGGGCTGGGCTGTTACCTTGACCAAAATACGGTCGGAAAGGATTTTGGTGCCTCCCGTTACCGAACTCTTGTCGCCGCCGGCTTCACGGATCACCGGAGCCGATTCCCCCGTGATGGCGCTTTCGTCAATGGAGGCCAGCCCCTCGATGATTTCGCCGTCGGTCGGGATCGTGTCGCCCGCCACGCACTCGAAAACATCTCCACGTTTTAATTCCGAACTGCTTACGATTTTGACTTTTCCATTACCGGCAACCAGTTTCGCAGGGGTCTCCTCCCGGGTTTTCCGGAGCGAATCCGCCTGTGCCTTACCGCGAGCCTCGGCAATCGCTTCCGCGAAATTGGCAAAGAGCACCGTCAGCAGCAAAATTGCAAAGACGACCAGATTATACCAGAATGAGCCTTGAGAATCGTCGCCCGAGACAACAATATAGATCAGCATCAACAGCATGACGGCTGTTGCCGTTTCCACCGTGAACATGATCGGATTCTTGATCATCTTCCGCGGATCGAGTTTCCGGAAAGACTCCACGAAACTCGTTTTCAGAAGCTGCTTGTCAAACAGCGCAGTATTGATTTGTTTTTTCATCTTGTTATTCCGAATTAGCAACTTAAATAGTCAGCGATCGGGCCCAATGCCAAGGCTGGGAAGAACGAGAGGGCCGCAACAATGATGATCACGACAAAAGTCATCAGCGAGAAGGTAAACGTATCCGTTTTCAACGTGCCGGCACTCTCGGGAACGTACTTTTTCGAAGCAAGCAGACCGGCAATGGCCACCTGTCCCACAATCGGGAAATAACGTCCCATAATCAGCGCGATACCGGTCGAAATATTCCAGAACGGCGTGTTGTCGGCCAGGCCTTCGAATCCGGAACCGTTATTTGCCGCCGCGGAGGTGTATTCGTAAAGCATCTCGCTCAGCCCGTGGAACGAGGGGTTGTTGAGCCATCCGATTTCCGGATGGATTGCGGCGACGGCCGAGGAAATGCCGGCCCCGATAAGGATCAGAAACGGGTGCATGAGCACAACCAGCGTCGCAATTTTCATCTCCCGGGCCTCCACCTTCTTGCCGAGAAACTCGGGAGTTCGCCCGACCATCAGACCGCTGATGAATACGGCGATAATCAGGAACGTAAAGTAGTTCATCCAGCCGACGCCCACGCCGCCGAACCAGCAGTTGATCTGCATGTTGAGCATTTGAAGCATTCCACTGAGCGGGGTTTGGCTGTCATGCATCGAGTTCACGGATCCGTTGGAAGTGACGGTGGTCGCCATGCCCCACAGGGCCGAAGCCCCCGAGCCGATACGGATCTCCTTGCCCTCCATCGAACCGAGATCCTGTTCAATCCCCATTTCGTCGATTTGGGGGTTGCCGCCCATCTCCTGGGATACGGATACGCATACGCCGACCGTAAAGGCAAAAAGCATCACGCCGAAGATCCATGCGGCCAGTTTCCGGCGGCGAATATAGAATCCGACGGCCCACACCATGGCCATGGGCAGAATCAGAATGGAACAGCATTCCAGGATGTTCGTAAAAGCGTTCGGGTTTTCAAGCGGATGCGAGGAGTTTGTTCCGAAATATCCGCCACCGTTTGTCCCGAGTTGCTTAATGGAAACGATTGCTGCTGTCGGGCCCTGGCTGATCACCTGTTCGTGGCCTTCGAGCGTCTCGATCGTCTGTTTGCCGTCGAAAGACATGGGAGTTCCGTTGACAACCAGCAGAATGCCCACCAGCAGCGAAAGCGGCATCAAGATTCGGGTTACACTCTTTGTCAGGAAAACCCAAAAATTCCCGATGGTCTTTGTCGTTTTAGCAACAAGGGCCTTCATGACTCCGGCGAGAGCCGCCATGCCGCAGGCTGCAGTGACAAACTGGAAAAGCATGATGACGAACAGCTGCGTAAAGTAGGTGAGTCCGGACTCTCCGCTGTAATGTTGAAGGTTGCAGTTCACCATAAAGCTGATCGTCGTATTGAACGCCAGATCGGGAGACTGGCCTCCGTTGCCGTCCGGATTCAGCGGAAGCCAGCCCTGGCAGACCAGCAATACCATTCCCCAAATAAACCAGAATACATTGACAGTCAGCAATGCTTTCAGGAACTGTTTCCAGTTCATCTCCTCATCGGGATGGATTCCGCACAGTTTGTAGATCCGCCGCTCGACGGGAGCCATGAAGTCAAGCCAGGTACGCTCTCCTTTATATACTTTGGCAATGTATCGCCCCAGTGGATAGCTGAGTGCCACTAACGCGGCCCATTGCAGGATGACGCCTAAAATTTCGGTATTCATTTATTCGCGTTTTTACTGGATATTCTCACTTTTAGAATTTTTCGGGTTTGATGAGCACATACATCAGGTAGATGAGCACAAACAGGCTCAATATCAGGAGTCCAATGAACATAATCCCAGATTTTAGATTTTTTCGAACCAATCCACACATTTGAAGTAAAGCCAGTAGCATAATGCCCCCAGGGCTAACATGGCTAAGAACATTAAAATTCCATTCATCCTTTTAATTTTTGAGTTGTCATTTGATTCGGTTTCTTTTGCAGTCATACAGTCTTTTTACAAAGCAATCTACCATGTGCGCAAACAGATACAATACAGATCCGGCTATGATCATGATGATCGCGACATCCCATCTATTCATTGCTTTTGGATTTTATAGTTTGCATCCCCACGTTACCAAGAGAATGCCAAACGGAATAATATGTACTCAATGAATTGATAAATAGCACTTTACGCAATATTATGAAAGACAAAAAAAGAGAGGAGGCTTATCATATTGATAAGCCTCCTCTCTCAAAATGATAGGATGTGGCTATTTTATGCCGTAACTTTCCAGTTTACGATATAAGGTCGCGATACCGATTCCCAGCAAACGCGCTGCCTCCGCCTTGTTCCCTCGCGTATATTCCATCACCTTCAGGATATGTCCGCGTTCCATATCTTCCAATGCAAATGAATCGGACGACGATGCCCCGGCAGATTGTGACATCTTGAAGTCCGGTGTCAGGGCATTGATGGTAACCCGGTCTCCGTCTGTCATGATCAAGCTGCGTTCGACAACGTTCCGAAGTTCCCGCACATTTCCATGCCATACATGTTGTTTCATGGCGGCAATGTATTCCTTGTCAATCCGATCGATCCGTTTTCCCATTTTTCGGGCAAACTGGTCAACGAAGAAACGGACATACTCTTCAATGTCTTCCGGGCGTTCGCTCAATGCCGGGAGATGGATGCTGAAAACCGAGAGGCGGAAATAGAGGTCTTCCCGGAAATTCCCCCGGACGATCTCCTGTTCAAGATCCCGGTTCGTGGCGGCAATCACCCGCAAATTGACTCGTTTTGGACGGGTTTCGCCGATTTTCAGGAATTCACCGTTTTCGAGTACACGCAACAGTTTCGCCTGCAGATCCATCGGCATTTCGCCGATTTCATCAAGAAACAAAGTGCCCCCGTCAGCCTCCTCCAACAGGCCCCTTTTATCTTTTGTGGCGCCGGTAAAACTGCCCGCTCTGTGCCCGAACAGTTCGCCTTCGAGCAGATCCTTGGAAAAAGCGGAACAGTTTACCGCGACAAAAGCCTCTTTGGCCCGTGCGCTGGCTTGATGTATGGCATTGGCAAAGATCTCCTTGCCGGTTCCGGTCTCGCCGGTCAGCAGGACAAACGTATCGCTTCGGGCCACTTTCCGTGCCAGCTCTACGGCCTGACGCATGGCAGGGGAGGAGCCGATGATACGGTCAAAAGAATACTCTGCCGAGGTTTTCGTCTCGTAACGGGCCAGTCGTTTCTGCAATTCGGATTTTTCGACCGCACGACTCAAAAGCGGCAGGATCTTATTGTTGTCGTCACCTTTTGTGATATAATCGAAGGCCCCGTTTTTAATGGCCTGTACACCATCGGGAATATTGCCATAGGCCGTGAGCAGAATTACTTCTGTTAACGGGGCAGCTTCCTTGATTTTGCTTACCTGTTCAACTCCATTCCCATCGGGCAGCTTGACATCGCACAATACGACATCGAAGTCATACTGCGAGAGCATTTTCATGCCCTGGGCGCAATCCTCGGCTTCGAGAACCTCGTAACCTTCAAGACTGATGATGCGAGCCAACAATTTACGTAATTGTCTCTCATCATCTATAATCAGAATTCTTGACATATCATTTATAATCACCTGTCAAAGGTAATTAATTTTACTGATTCATTTGATTTTTTGGACATCATTAGAACTAACGTCCATAATCTCATTGGGAACAAATTCAAATAAGAAAGAGTTAAGGGTTGAATAATCAATCGCTTAACTCTTTTTTTTCTGGTACCCGGAGCCACATTTGAATATCGTAAATCCTATTAAAGCGGAAAATTAAATCCGGAGCTGCCACAAAGGTAAGTTCTCCGAACCTAATCTGTTTTTCACGAGGCGTGAAGAACGAGCATTTGATTCGACAGAATCGTTCCGGGAAGTGACTTTGCATAAACCCTCGAATCGCTTGGATAGCTACTCGAAATGTCGAAGGATGCTTTTGCTTGCAAACAATTGCTCTCTTGCCGCGTTCTGAAGCGGCTACAGATTCTACCATCTGGTTGATGGACATCGTGGGAACTCCATCTTAGAGTTCTGTTTTTAATTTTTCCAGAAAAGCACAAAATAGAATACTATGAAGTGATTTAAACTTTTTGTTTTCGTGAAATTTTCTTTAGTAACAAGACCGCGAATGCCAGGTAATTCCAAGATGTCCAGTTGGCAACAGTTGTATCAAACCGGTTCAATAGAGTCCTGAAACT
>CALUJN010000060.1 GCA_944320985.1 uncultured Alistipes sp.
GTTCTTCGCCGTTCCAGATGCGCCACGAGGCCTCGGCCTGCTCGACAAACATCACCCGCCCGTTCAGCGTGCGGGCGCCGCGCTGCCTTCCGTAGTCGAGGAACTGCGTCACTTCGGGGTTGTAGACCAGATCCAGCAGATAGTGCTCTGGCGTGACGTATGCATAGGGGATGCGCGGCGCCTCCCCGACGTTGGGGTAGGTCCCCACGGGCGAGGCATTGATGATCAGCCGGCTCTGCTCGACGACTTCGCACGGCAGGTTGTCGTACGTGTAGTTGCCCTTGGCCGGGTCGCGCGAAACCAGCGCGAAGGGAATGCCGCGCTCGGCCAATGCATATTGCACGGCCTGCGAAGCTCCTCCGGTCCCGAGTACAAGCGCCTGTTCGGGCTCTGCGAAGCCCAACAGCTCGCTCAGCGCCTCGCGCAACCCGATGATGTCGGTATTGAAACCCTCCAGACGGCCCTCCGCCGTGCGGCGGATGCAGTTTACCGCCCCGATGGCCTGCGCCTCCGCGGAGATCGAATCCAGATAGGGGATCACCTCCCGCTTGTAGGGGATCGTGACATTCAACCCGCAAAGATCCGGATGCTGCTCCAGCAAACCGCTCAGCGCCCCGATCTCCGGAAGTTCGTAAAGCGCATAGGAACAATCGTTTATACCTTCTCTTGAAAACTTCTCCGTGAAGTAGGCCGCCGAGGCCGAATGGCCCAGCGGACGACCGATCAGTCCGAAACGTTTCATGCTGTTTTGCCCTCCTTTTTCTTGACGATGATACGTGCCAGCAATTCGATGCCGTAGATGGTCAGGAAACCCGCGATGCAGAGAATCACGGCTTCGGGGAGCTGCGCGGAACGTTCGTAGAGTGTTTCGAAGCTTCCGGGCAGGATGTTGCTCTCGACCAGCGGCTGGATCTTTCCGTGGCTGTCGACGTAGGTCTCGACAACCTCCTTCCAGGGCCAGACCTTGTTGAGCGATCCGACCATGAAGCCCATCAGTACGGCCACCGTGAGATCGTGATAATGTTTGAGCAGCCACGACAGCAGATGCGAGAAGGAGATGATTCCGGCCGCAGCCCCGATGACGAAGATCACGATGACCGGAATGTTCAGATCGCCGACCGCCTGCATGATGTACTGGTACTTGCCCAGCAGCAGCAGGATGAAGGCTCCGGAGATCCCCGGCAGAATCATGGCGCAGATGCCGATGGCTCCCGACAGCATCACGAACCACCAGTCATTGGGGGTCTCGGCCGGCGACGCGACGGTGATCCACCAGGCGGCGGCCGCTCCGACAGCAAACGAGACGACACCCTTCCAGTTCCAGTGAGAGACCTGCCGGGCCACGAGAAGCGCCGAGGCGATGACCAGCCCGAAGAAGAACGACCAGATGGCAATGGGGTGGTTCGTAAGCAGATAGGTCATCAGCCGGGCCAGGGAGAAGATCGCGATGGCGATCCCCAGCAGCACGGGCAGCAGAAAACCTCCGTTGATGTGGCGCCAGAGTTGGCCGAATCGACCCTTCAGCAGGAGTTTTACGGCCGTGGCATTGACGCTGCGGATCGAGTCGAGGAGCTCCTCGTAGATGCCCGAGATAAAGGCGATCGTGCCGCCCGAGACGCCGGGCACCACATCGGCCATTCCCATGGCACACCCCTTCAGGGCCAGGATGAGGTAACGGGAAAAGTTCATAATTCGTAGATCGAAGAGTATTTGTTTTCGGATCGATCGTGCCGCCGCAGCTCTTTGTCCGCATTCGGGCTTCGGGGCTTTTTTGTGGAGACTCGATCGGATCGGGGTTTGTCGGCAGGCAAAGATATGAAAAAACGGGGAAAATAAAAAGTCTTTGCCGTTCTAAGACAATGAGCCAGACGAAGAGAACCGAAACTGGGGGTATTCTGCATCCCTTCGTGACAAAAAACGTCCTGCCCCAAACAAACCCGCCCCAAACAAAAAGGGCCTTCGGCCGCCTGGCCGAAAGACCCCCTGTTCCGTGGGCTCACGGGACTCATTTCGCCTCCTCGGGAATACCCTTGCTACGGCGAATGAACTCGACGACTTCTCCGAGACCTTCCGAGAATTTCGTGAAACCCTCCTTGTAGAGGAAGATTTTGTGACGGTCGTAGGTGGACGACCCGTCGGGTGCCGTTATTTTACGGCTCTCTGTGATGGTCAGGAACCAGTCGTCGCCGCGTGTAGCCCTGACATCGAAAAAATAGGTACGACGGCCCGCCTTTACGGCCTTGGAGAGGATCTGATCTCCATAATCCTCACTCTCGCGTCGTGGTTGGGTTGGGGTTAACATGGGACTTTATTTTTAGTTAACTCCGACGGTCATCAACCTGTCGGATTCGTATATACGAATATACGGAAAAGTTTACAAAGCACCAAACATCGGGGGCTATTTTTTCGGTTCGAGGATCGGTTTTCCCTCCTCGTCCCAGTTTTCGAGGATCTCGACAGCCCGACGGTATGCCGGGCTCAGACCGGGATTGACGACCTGGAAGTAGGCACTGATCCCGAACAGTCGTTGTGCGGCAAGGGCCTTGAGCTGCGTAGAGAGAAGCCCCCGGGAGGTGGCCAGCCCCTTTTCGTCACGGGCCACGCCCTGTTTCGAGGCGAGTTCGGCGAGACCGTCGAGCAGGTCGTCGGAGATCTCGAATCCGTTTTGGAACGCTTCGAACGTGGGGTAGCGCTGGTCGAGCGAGTCGCGCGTGCGGTCGAGCCAGTCGTTAACGAATTCGGTCATGATTCCACGACGAATCAGTTCTGCATAATAGTCCGAATATCCGGTCGTGTCGGCTTCGACGAGGATGTCGGGGCGGATGCCGCCACCGCCGTAGACGGTGCGTCCGGTGCGGAGGGTCCGGAACGCGGGGGCATCGGCCTCGAGCGAATCGCGGACGGCGTCGTCGTAGCGGCGCAGGTGGTCGAGGTAATATTCGCGGCGTTTGCCCTTTTCGTAGGGACGCTGGATGACGCGTCCCGAGGGGGTGTGGTAGCGGGCCACGGTAATCCGCACGGCCGAGCCGTCCGGCAGGGCGATCTGTCGCTGCACGAGTCCCTTCCCGAAGCTGGGGCGCCCGACGATGATGCCGCGGTCCCAGTCCTGTATGGCTCCGGAGACGATCTCCGATGCCGATGCCGACGCTTCGTCGATCAGCACGACGAGCTTGCCCTGAAGGTCTTCGCCGTTGACCTGTGCGCGGAACGTCGAGGAGGGGACGGCCCGTCCCTCCGTGGAGACGATCGCCGCGCCGCGCGGCAGGAAGAAGCCCGCCATTCCGATGGCCTGTTCGAGCAGTCCTCCGCCGTTTCCGCGCAGGTCGAGAATCAACTTCTCGGGACGTTTCAACTCCCGGTAACTCTTCGAAAACTCCTCCAGGGTGGTTCTTCCGAAGCGGTTGACCTTGATGTATCCGATATCGTCACCGATCCGATAGGCGGCGTCCACTGTATTGAGGGGGATTTTGTCGCGGACGATCACGAAATGCAGCGTGCCGGGGGTTCCGTGCCGTACGACGTCGATTTCGACCTTCGAACCGGTTTTTCCACGCAGGTGTTTCGGGACGTCGTTGCGGCTCATGCCCACGGCCGACAGGGTGTCGATGAGCACGATGCGGTCGTTGGCCCGCACGCCGACGCGTTCGGCGGGACCTCCGGCGATCGTGTTCACGACGATCACCGTATCGCGCAGGACGTTGAACTCCACGCCGATGCCGCTGAACTCCCCGTCGAAACTCTCCTGTACGCCCCGCATCTCCTCGGCATCGATATAGGCCGAATGGGGGTCCAGCTCCTCGAGCATGCCGCGGATGGCCCCTTCGACGACGGGCTTCATGTCCACCTCGTCGACGTACAGACCGGTCAGATAGCGGTATACCTGTCCGAGCTTCTGAAACTGCTGCAGATCTTCCAGCTCCTGAGCCCGGCTCCTCTCCGGAAGTGCCAGGAACGATATGCCGAGCATCGTCAGCAGGATGAATCCATATTTCCGCATGACTTTTTTCATTGTAAGGTTATCCGAACGAAAGGGGCCCCGCGAGCGGAGCCCCGAATTCGATTTTCAGGCCAGGGCCTGCACGAGTTCCGCGAAGGGCACCTGTCGTTGATCACCGCTTCGCATCTCCTTGATCGTTGCGGCGCCGGATTCTATCTCCTGCGACCCGACGATCACCACGTAGGGGATTCCGCGACGGTTGGCATACTCCATCTGTTTCTTCATCTTGCCGGCCTCGGGGTAGATCTCGGCGGTGATGCCCGCTCCGCGCAGTTCACGCAACAGCGGCAGCACGGCGGCCTCTTCGGCCGTTCCGAGGTTCGTGAAGAGTACGCGGGTGGTGCAGTTCACCTCTTCGGGGAAGAGTTCGAGTCCGGTCATGACGTCGTAGATGCGGTCGGCGCCGAACGAGATGCCGACTCCCGAGAGGTTGGGCAGTCCGAAGATGCCTGTCAGATCGTCGTAACGTCCTCCGCCGCAGATCGAGCCGATGGCAAAATCCAGCGCCTTGACCTCGAAGATGGCCCCCGTGTAGTAGTTCAGTCCGCGGGCCAGCGAGAGGTCGAGTTCCACCTTGAGATCGATGTCCAGCCGCTCGACATATCCGAAGATGGTCTCCATCTCCTCGATGCCTTTCAGTCCTGTTTCCGAAGAGGAGAGTACTTCGCGCAACTTACCGAGCTTTTGGCGGTTGTCGCCGCTTAACTCAAGGATCGGTTGAAGCCGATCAACGGCCTCCTGCTCCAATCCGCGCTCCAGAAGTTCGGCCTTGACGTTTTCGAGTCCGATCTTTTCGAGCTTGTCGATGGCCACCGTGATGTCCATCATCTTGTCGGCATGTCCGATGGCTTCGGCAATGCCGTAAAGAATCTTGCGGTTGTTCATCTTCAGCGCCACCCGGATGCCCAACGCGCGGAAGACCCGTTCGACGATCTCCACCAACTCGACCTCGCACAGCAGCGAACGCGTGCCGATCACGTCGACGTCGCATTGATAGAATTCGCGGTAGCGTCCCTTCTGCGGGCGGTCGGCCCGCCAGACGGGCTGGATCTGATAGCGCTTGAAGGGGAAGGTCAACTCGCCCTGATGCTGTACGACGTAGCGTGCGAAGGGTACCGTCAGATCGTAACGCAGTCCCTTTTCGCAGATCTTCGAGGCCTGGCGAATCTCCTCGTCGGAGAGTCCTGCGGCGTAATCGCCCGAATTGAGGATCTTGAAGAGGAGCTTGTCGCCCTCGTCACCGTATTTGCCCAGCAGGGTCGAGAGGGTCTCCATCGCCGGGGTCTCCAGCGGTGCGAATCCGTAGGTGCGGAAGACGCGCTTCACCGTGTCGAAAATATATTGCCGGCGCATCATCTCCGCCGGGGAGAAGTCGCGCGTACCTTTGGGTATGGAGGGTTTCTGTGCCATGCTATATAAATTTTTGTTTCATTTTCAGGTATTTTTCCCAACTTGTGTTATCCCGCGTGTCCATGTATTTGGGCTGTTCTGCGAGCAACCGCTTCAATGCATCCTCGTCGCGACGGAAGAAAAGGACAACCATTTCGCGGATCGCTTCCATCTGTTCAACCTCATATATGCTCACGTAACGCCGTGCTCGCGTTCCCTCCTCTCCGGGATGGATATATCCGATGAAATAGCCCAACCGATCCTTGTCGTCAACTGCGGACGAAATGAAAAACGAACGGTCGGTCTTCAAATCCGTCACCGATAGTGTGGGGGAGTTTTTCCGGAACTTCAGCGCCTCGCGTGCCTGTTCATGCCAAGGGAACCGCTCCATCTCGGCTAGGAATCCGTCGACATCGCACTTCCCGACCGGTTCTACCTGTTCCGGATCTTCGTGGGCACGGAGTTGGTCCCAGACAAACACATCGACCGGACGGTTTGCCGACTCCCCGCACGACAAAAGCCCCAGGAGGAGCAGGAAAAAGGACGCAATGCGCATTTTATCAAGCCATGAGTTTCTTGTACTTCACGCGGTGGGGCTCCGTATCGCCACCCTGGGCCTTCTTCCACGCCTCGTACTCGGAGTAGGAGCCCTCGTAGAAGACCACCTTCGAGTCACCCTCGAACGAGAGGATGTGCGTGGCGATACGGTCCAGGAACCAGCGGTCGTGGGAGATCACCACGGCACAACCGGCGAAATTCTCGAGACCCTCCTCCAGGGCCCGCAGCGTATTGACGTCGATGTCGTTCGTCGGCTCGTCCAGCAGCAGGACGTTGCCCTCCTCTTTGAGTGCGAGGGCCAGGTGGAGGCGGTTGCGCTCACCGCCCGACAGCATGCCGCACTTCTTCTCCTGGTCGGCGCCCGAGAAGTTGAACCGTGCGACGTAGGCCCGGGCGTTGACCTGCCGGTTTCCGAGGGTGATGAGATCCGTACCTCCGGATATCACCTCGAAGACCGTCTTTTCGGGGTCGATCGACTTGTGCTGCTGGTCGACGTAGGCCAGCTTGACGGTCGGTCCCACGCGGAACGAACCGCTCGTGGGCTCGTCGAGTCCCATGATCATGCGGAAGAGGGTGGTTTTGCCCGTACCGTTGGGACCGATGACGCCGACGATGCCGGCGGGCGGCAGCGAGAACTCCAGGTGCTCATACAGCACACGGTCGCCGAAGGCCTTCGAGACGTCGTGAGCCTCGATCACCACATCGCCCAGGCGCGGGCCGTTCGGGATGAAGATCTCGAGCTTCTCCTCCTTCTGTTTCGTATCTTCGTTCATCAGCTTGTCGTAGGCCGAAAGACGCGCCTTCGATTTGGCGTGACGCCCCGACGGAGACATGCGCACCCACTCCAACTCGCGTTCGAGGGTCTTGCGACGCTTCGACTCCTGCTTCTCCTCCATGGCCATGCGCTTGGTCTTCTGCTCAAGCCAGCCCGAATAGTTGCCCTTCCAGGGGATTCCTTCGCCGCGGTCCAGTTCGAGGATCCAGCCGGCGACGTTGTCCAGGAAGTAACGGTCGTGCGTCACGGCGATCACCGTTCCCTTGTATTGCTGGAGGTGCTGTTCGAGCCAGTCGATCGACTCGGCGTCGAGGTGGTTCGTGGGCTCGTCCAGCAACAGCACGTCGGGTTGCTGCAGCAACAGGCGGCACAGTGCCACACGACGCCGCTCACCACCCGAAAGCACCTTCACCGACTGGTCGGGGTCGGGGCAGCGCAGGGCATCCATCGCCCGTTCCAGCACGCTGTCCAGCTCCCAGCCGTTGACATGGTCGATCTGTTCGTAGAGTTCGCCCTGACGCTCGATCAGCTTTGCCATCGTGTCGTCGTCCATCGGCTCGCACAACTTCATGTTGATCTCCTCGTACTCCTTCAGCAGGGCGACCGTTGCGGCGCAACCCTCCTCGACGACCTCCTTGACGGTCTTCGAGTCGTCGAGTTTGGGCTCCTGCTCAAGGTAGCCTACCGTGTATCCGGGCGAGAAGACCACCTCGCCTTCGAAGTTCTTGTCGATGCCGGCGATGATCTTCATGAGCGTGGACTTACCCGCGCCGTTCAGACCGATGATACCGATCTTGGCCCCGTAGAAGAACGAGAGATAGATGTTGTTCAGCACCCGTTTCTGATTGGGGAAGGTCTTGCTTACGCCGACCATCGAGAAGATGATTTTTTCGTCTGCCATATATGTTTTCGTGATTTTTGCGATTTTCCGTCAAAGATACGGAGAAAATCCGGATTTTCGCCTTTCCGGAGCCCGAATATTCACAACCGAAACGAAAAGAATCGTTTTTTCTTTTTCAAATCGATCAATGATTGAAAATATCAGATAAAAATGTATATTTGTATCGATAATCTGGATAAGATTGTCGATATTTTTAGAAAGCGTTTGACTGATTCTCTCTAACGAAGTCTGGTAAATTTCAAAGCAGGAGAATAAGCAGACCAAGTTTCACGCCTATGATGTTTCAGGCGTGGATCGTTGCTTATTTTACTGCAAGGTTTACCAGAGCCCGTTAGATAGGATAAGTTGACGGTACCACGCTTTCTTTTTTACTAATCAGCCGGGGTACGGGTAAAATATCACTAATTTACAATGATAAAAAAGTATTCTTTTGTAGACTTTATTCGCTTAAAAGGAAATCTTGATTTTTATTGTGATAAAAATCTAAAAATTGACTATACGCAAGTTTTATTTGGAACAACTGTCGTCTATGTAGAAACAAAAGTTAAAGGTCTACTTCAATCTTTTGTTGAAAGGAGATTGAGTCATCTGTCCCTCCAAGATATAGATAAAATATTATTTATAGAAGAAATAAACAAGTGTTATATCCCTATATATACATTAAAAGGCAATGATGCTTATAAAGACCTTTTTTATTTGTATGGAGATGGCGAAATAACATTTGATGATTAATTAAATTAGCAACAAATTTTCACTTATGCAAGCCTCTTACTACAACCCCGATCATCGCATGATACAAAGAGATGATCAGAATAGATATTTTCTTGTCGATATACAAACTGGATGGCGTAAAGAATTACCATATGGATATGTTTCAGATTTCAGATCCGACGGCTATGCCATCGTCGCTATGAAACGAAAAAACTCATCAAATAATGAATTGTCGCCAGCAGGAGCTATTGGATTAATAAACAAGACAGGAGATATTATAGTTCCTCTTATATACAGATCAATTTCAGAGGTATCGAATGGTTATATGCTCGCCACTGCATATAATGATATGTGGTTGACAAGTGTATTAGATATAAATGGACATAAATTGTTTTCTCGTCGCGCCCAGTTGGGGAGTGTAAAATATCCAAGTGTATGTAAA
>CALUJN010000061.1 GCA_944320985.1 uncultured Alistipes sp.
ACCTCCAAATTTGGCTTTTCTAGGGCAATTGGAGGTATTCTTTTTATCTTTAGCTAAGATATAAATTTTATATTACATTGGCAATCAATTCATTATAAAGTTTTATTCTTTTTACGACAGTCCCTAAGTACGTCGACAGAAATGAGATATTCCCAGCGTTGCTTCTTCGGTAATGCTGCCAGTCGTTCATAGGGGGTGACATATATGTACATGGCAAATACAACCAGGTCATATAATTCGAATTCTACAGCCGTAATAGGTAACTCAAATTCCTTGAAAAACTCTTTCAGAGGCCGTCCGTCCGGGTAGACAGGGGTTGTATCTCTCCCCCAATTGGCCTCCATATAGGCGGTCGTATCGCCCTGAAATGTTGCCCACGGCCAGTATCTCTCACGGACCGGCTGCTGGGCCGGGGAGACGGTTGCCAGGAGTACCCCGGCAAGCAGAACCGGAAGTAAGGTTTTTGCTTTCATGACACGCTTTCTGGATGTTTTCAGAGGTCTGTTCATATTATATGGATGCCCCTTGCGCAGCGGGTTCCGGCCTATACCTTCCCTCACGCAGCAGCCCCTTCCCTCACGCCGCAACCCCTTCCTTCACGCAGCGTCCCTCCTCGGGTGGCTGTTACGGCCGCCCGATGCTGTCGAGCAGGTGGCCGAAATCCTCGCCCGGTGCAGGTTTGTAGACCGCAAAGCCGAGGGCCTGTGCCGCATCGACGTTTTTCTGTCCGTCGTCGATGTAGAGCGTCCGCTCGGGGATCATGCCGCTGTCGGCGATCATCTTGCGGAAGATCGCCTCCGAGGGCTTCAGCTCGCGCATCTCGTAGGAGAGGTAGATTCGGTCGAAGTAATCCTCCATGCGTTTGCCGTCGGCCGTGAACATCTCGCGGATGAAGCGCATCGACGAGGGGTTATTGTTCGAGAGGACGTAGGTGTGGATGCCGCGCCGGCGCAGCTGCTCGATCTGCCGCATCTTCGCGACCGGAACCCCCGTCAGGAAGTCGCCGTAGGCGCGTCCGATCTCCTCGTCGGTGACGGTCGGGGTGCCGGCCAGTTGGCGCATCTCGTCGCACATTTCGTGGAACGAGATCAGTCCGTGTTCCAGCCGTCCGAGCATTTCGGCCGGGTAGTAGGGGTTGATCAGTTCGGCCACGGCATCCATGCCGAGCCGGCGGAACGAGGCTTGGCAACGTTCGATGTCGAGATCCACAAGAACGCCTCCGAGGTCGAAGACAACATTTTCAATAGATTCCATATTTCAATACGAAGTGGCGGTCGGTATCCCGGCCGCGGTTATTTCTGAAATTTCATTGTAAAGCGGCGTACCGGACGCAGCACCCACATCGGCAGGATCTTGCACAACGGGATCCACAGCCGGTTCCACCAGTCGGGGACGATCGAGCGTCGTCCGCGCCACAGCGCCCGAAGTCCGGCCCGTGCACAATGGTCTGCCGAGATCAATACCCCGAGGCGTTGTCCGATTCGCTGCCAGCGGGGCGTCAGTCCGTAGAGATCCGTGGCCACGCCGGCCGGCGAAACGGCCGTAACGCGGATCCCGACCTCGCGGACCTCCTTGGCAAAGGCTACGGAGAAGGCCCGCAAATAGGCCTTCGAAGCGCTGTAGAGGGCCAGCCCCGGCCAGGGCATCCATTGCGAGTAGGAGGACATGTTGAGGATGTAGCCTCCATGCCCGCGACGGGCCATCTCCGAGGCGTAGAGTCGGCAGAGTTGCGTGTTGGTCAGGTCGTGCAGGAGGATGATGCGTTCGATGCGCTCCTCCGGGGTTTGCAGCATGTCGCGGAACGAAAACATCCCGGCGTTGTTGATCAGTACGTCGATCTCCAGCCCTTCGGATTGCGTGCGGTCGAACAGTTCGCGGGCCGCATCGACGCGTGCCAGGTCGCACACCACGATCCGTATATCGCACCACGATTCGAGTGCGGCAATCTCTTCGCGGACACTCTCGAGCGGTTGTTGTCGGTTGCCCACCAGCACGAGGTTGTAACCCGCCGCGGCGAGCCGCCGTGCATAACAGCGTCCGATTCCCGAACCGGCTCCGCTGACCAGGGCCCATGCCGAGCCGTGAGGAACCTCGCCGCGCCGCATCCGGCGGGGAGTCTTTTTGTTGGGCCGGGCGACCTTGCTGACCTCCGCTTCGCTGCGCCCGGCTTCACCCGCGCGGCCTCCGATCTTGCCGACCTCCGCTTCGCGTTGCCCGGCGGCGGCCGCTTCTGCCTGGCCTCCCTCTCTCTTGTTCATCGGTTCCATCAGGGCAGGCGTTTGAGCTCCTCGACGATCTTGCGCGGAAGGTCGGGGCAATGCTTGCAACACTTCATGTCCACGGAGTACATGCGCGCGATGCAGTAGTTGCGGTGGTCGCATTCGCTGCGCGTGGCCTCGTCGCCTTCGCGGAGCTTGTTGACGAAGGCCGGGTCGTTGACCAGCGCCCGAGCCATCTGCACGAGCTCGAATCCCGAACCGAGCGCACGTTCGATCCCTTCGCGGCTGACCAGCCCGCCGACATAGATCAGCGGCCCCTTCAACGCTTCGCGGAATTTTTTTGCATCCTCGAGGAAATAGCACTCGCTGAAGGGGAACTGCTTGATCATGTAGGGCCCGCACCAGCGGATGAAGTACCGGAGCCAGAGCGGCGAGTAGTAACTCATGGTGTAGAGGGGGATCAACCCGCGCATGACGGCCATCGGGGCCTTGGAGACGAATCCTCCGGAGAGGACGATTCCGTCGACCCCGAACGACTCGATGACCTTGGCGATCTCGATGCTTTCGGGGATCTGGATGCCGCTTTTGAAACCGTCGTACATGTTGTGTTTGACGGTGATGGCCATGTTGCAGGCTCGGGCGGCCTCGACGGCCTCTGCGAGGCACATCCGCATGAATCGCATGCGGTTTTCGAGCGAGCCGCCGAATTCGTCACGACGGTGGTTCGTATAGGGCGAGAGGAACTGCGAGATGAGATAGCCGTGCCCGGCGTGGACCTCCACCGAATCGAACCCGGCGTCGTGGGCCGTGCGGACGGCGCGTCCGAAGTCCTTGGCGACCTGTTCGATCTCACTGCGCCGCATGCCGCGCACGGGGGTGTAGGCGTAGAGGTTTATGCCCCAGGATGCGCCGATAGGCATCTGCCCGGCGGTCGACCAGTGGGTCATGTTGCCGCAGTGCCCGATCTGGATGGCTGCGGCAGCCCCTTCGCGGTGGATGGCGTCGGTGATGTCGCGCAGCCCGGGGACGATCGCGGGCCGGAGCCACAGCTGCTTGTTGAAGGAGAGTCCGCTTCGGCAGACGGCGGCATAGGCGAGCGTCGTCATACCGATTCCTCCGCGGGCTACGGCTACGTGGTAATCCTTGAGCTGTTGTGTGGGTCCGAAATCCTTACCCATGGACTCAAAGGCCGCCGAGCGGATCGTGCGGTTGCGCAGCGTTACGGGGCCGAGCTTGTAGGGGGTGAAAAGTTTGGATTCCATATTTTCGTGATTTTTCGTGATTCTTTGGGGATATTCCTCGGAACCTTCGGAAATTTTCGGACGGGCGCAGATCAGTAGATGATCAGTAAATGAAGGGTATGATGCGCTTCCTGTGGAGTCTTGAAAACTCCTCGCCGAACTCCTGCTCGTATCGGCGGCGGAGCGAGGCGGCGCGGGGTGCGAGGTTGGCAAAGGTCCACCAGGCGAAGACCGCTCCGGCCCAGGAGCAGGAGGCCACGGCGAATCCGACCCATTCGAGCAGTTCGCCGAAGTAGTTGGCCGACGAGACGTATCGGAACATGCCGCCGCGGGGAATGTAGTGACGCGTGTCACCGGGTTTGCGGAGGTGACGGATGATGCGGTCGGAGTGGAGGTTGATGACCATCCCGGCGATGAAGAGGGCTCCGCCGATGTAGATCCAGGGCCGCGCGAACCAGTTGTCGTAATAGTCGGCGGGCGAAACATAGAAGATCCAGCCGCCCTGCATCAGGGCATTCAGCGTGTTGAACACCATGCCCATGAGGACGATTCCGAGGGGCATTTTGGAGTTTCCGCGCAGGAGCAGCGGGAAGATGAACGAGCGTTGGAAGTAGTGTGCCTCGAAGAGGAGGAACAGGGCCAGGGGCCCGGCCTGCCACATCCGGTCGGAGGCGGCCCACAGTACGGCCATGAGGATGAAGACGGGGGATTCCATGAGGACCCATCCGATCTTGTTGGGGATCGGGGGACCGTAGCGGCGGTCGAAGAGATAGCCGTATCCGGCCTCGAAGAAGTGGAGGGCGATGAAGACTGCAAGGGCAGCAACGGCCATGACGATAAGGAAGATGTCGAACGTTTCGCGCATGATGGGAATGCTTCGGTAAAACGCGATAAAGGTAGCAAAATTTTCGGGTCCGGACAAGCCTCCGAACGGCCCTCGGCTGTTTGATTTTTCTTCATTCATCGCTGCATCACCCCTTTTTTACCTCTTGAAAGGCCTCCTCCTCTGCCCTTTCCGTTCGAACCCTCACCGTCGGAGCGTGGAGATCTGAATATGCGGGCACGGGGCGTGAAAAAACGACCGCCGGAACAGCTCCGGCGACCGGGACGCAATCGGTCCGGACCGCGATGGACCCCGGGGCTGCGATGGATGGCGTATCCCTTGAAGTCCCCTCCGTGGAGGGGATTTAGGGGCGTGTAGAATTGCAACCACAGCCGGATGCTGCGAAAAAACGACCGCCGGAACAGCTCCGGCGACCGGGACGCAATCGGTCCGGACCGCGATGGACCCCGGGGCTGCGATGGATGGCGTATCCCTTGAAGTCCTCTCCACGGAGAGGATTTAGGGGAGGGTAGAATTGCAACCGCGGCCGGAGGTCGCGAAAAACGACCGCCGGATAAGTTCCGACGGTCGGGATGCATAACCTACGGTCATTAACGTATGAACCGTTAGTGTGTATAGACTTTTCCTTTCTGGTGCTCCTGAGCTTCGAATTTGAGCCGCGAGGTGGTGGGGTAGCGGAGCTTCTCGAACTCGGCCACGGCGTTGCGGATGTCGCCCAGCAGCATGTCGGCCATGTCGCGCGACATGCCCTGGCGTACGACGATGCGCATGACGATCATCTGTTCGATGTGCTGCGGCATGGTGTAGGCCGGGACCATCCAGCCGCTCTGCTGCAGCGTGGCCTGCAGGTCAAAGAGCGTCCATTTGGCCCTTTTTTCGTATTCGGGATCGAGCGACCAGATGAAGAGCGGGTTGACCACCTCTTCGGCATAATTCCGGAAACACTCCATCTTGCCGATTTCGCGGTGGCAGTAGCGGGCGATCTCCATGGAGTTCTGCTGAATCTCGCGGTAGCCCTCGAATCCGAGTCGGATGAAGTTGTAATACTGCCCGAGGATCTGGGCTGCGGGGCGCGAGAAGTTGAGCCCGACCTGTGTGATGCTTGCTCCGAGGTAGTTGACCGAAAAGGACATCTCATCGGGCAGATACCTCTTGTCCTTCCAGACGACCCATCCCAGCCCCGGATAGACCAACCCGAACTTGTGCCCCGACGTGGAGATCGACAATACCCACTTGAGTCGGAAATCCCACTTCACCTCGGGATTGAGGAACGGCAGGATGAAGCCTCCGGATGCGGCGTCGACATGGATCGGAATTTCGTATCCGGTCTTTTGGTTGTAGGCGTCGAGGGCCTTGTCGAGGGCTTCGATGTCGTCGTTTAGCCCGGACCACGTCACGCCGGCGATGGGGACGATGCAGATCGTGTTTTCGTCGCAGAGTTTCAGGGCGGCGTCGATGTCGAGGGTCTTCTTTTCGGCCGTGAGGGGCACGGTGCGGAGCTCGATCTGCCACAACTGGCAGAACTTCTCCCAGACGACCTGGAACGCCGCGCTCATCACCAGATTGGGCTTGTCATAGGGCTTTCCGGCGGCCTTGCGCCGATTGCGCCAGCGGAGCCAGGCGGCCACGCCACCCAACATGCAGGCTTCGGACGATCCGATGCCGACGGCCCCGGTTTTCCATTCGGCCTTTTCGGGGGTGTTCCAGAGGTTTGCGAGGATGTTGATGCAGCGCCCGCACATCACGGCTACGCGAGGGTATTCGGTCTCGTCGATGTAGTTGACGTTGATGGCCTCGTTCATCAGGCGCGTGGCGTAGTCGTCCATGTAGGTTGTGACGAACGTAGCGAGATTCAGTCGCGGCTGGGTCTGGGGATAGGTCTCGTCCTTGACCATCTGATAGGCGATCTCGGGTGCGGTCTTGCCTTTGGGGATGAATTCCGTGGGGGCCGGGGATCGCATCTCCTTCGATCCGAAGATCTCGGTCGAGGCATCACCGACGGGGGTGTTCTGCTGTTTCATGACGTACGAGTTTTATGGTTTATGCCCCCGAGACGGTGCACGAACTGTGCCAGACGCCGGAACAACGGCCATCCGGGGCTGCGGTGTTGTTTTTTGGGACCGAAACGACCCGCCGGGCGCGGGTTTTGCGGAAAAGTGCGTATCTTTGCAGGAGGGAAATAACGAAAACCATGAAACGACTCGTTGTATTTACGGGCGCGGGGATGAGCGCCGACAGCGGTCTGGCGACCTTCCGCGATTCGGACGGTCTGTGGGCCAACTACCGTATCGAGGATGTCTGCACGCCGGAGGCGCTGGCCCGGAACCGCGCACTGGTCATCGAATTCTATAACAAACGCCGGCGGGAGATGCTTGCGGCACACCCCAACGCGGGGCATGAGGCCATAGCCTCCCTCGAACGGGCATTCGACGTGGAGGTCGTTACGCAGAACGTCGACGACCTGCACGAACGGGCCGGCTCAACGCACGTCACGCACCTCCACGGCGAATTGCGCAAGTTGCGTTCGACGCGCAACCCGGAGCTCATTGTCCCGATCGAGGGGTGGGAGCAGAAGCTCGATGCCACGGCCCCGGACGGTTCGCTGCTGCGGCCGCATATTGTCTTTTTCGGCGAGTCGGTCCCGATGTTCGAACGGGCGGCGGAGATCGCCGCGCGGGCCGAGATCATGGTCGTCGTCGGGACGTCGCTGGCGGTCTACCCGGCGGCCTCGCTCGTGCGTTATGCGCAGCCGGGCGTTCCGATCTATCTGGTGGACCCGGGCCATCCCGATACGACGGGCATCCGCAATCCGTTGACCGTTATTCCGAAACGTGCCGCCGAGGGAGTTCCCGAGCTGGCCGAATTGCTGCTGCGGACGAAATAGTCCGGCGTGATTCCGCAATCACCATCTTATCGACCGATCATACCCATGTCCTTCTACTTCATCATCGAGATGCTCGGCACGCTGGCCTTTGCCATCAGCGGCATCCGTCTCGCCTCGGCCAAACGCTTCGACTGGTTCGGGGCCTACGTCGTGGGCTTCACGACGGCCATCGGGGGCGGAACACTCCGCGACCTGATGCTGTCGCAGACGCCCTTCTGGATGCTGGACAGCGTCTACCTCATCGTCACGGCCATTGCCCTGGGGATCGTCATCCTCTTCGGGCGCTACCTGATCCGGCTGAACAACACGTTCTTCATCTTCGATGCCGTGGGGCTGGGGCTGTTCACGGTCGTGGGCATCGAGAAGACCCTTGCGGCAGGCTTCCCGCTGTGGGTGGCCGTCATCATGGGTACGATGACCGGTGCGGCGGGCGGCGTGCTGCGCGACATCCTGATCAACGAGGAGCCGCTGATTTTCCGCAAGGAGATCTACGCTCTGGCCTGCATCTTCGGGGGCTTTGTCTTCTGGGTGTGCCGCCTGGCGGGCCTGGAGGGTGCGGTGTTGCAGATCACGACGGCCGTGGCGGTGATCGCCGCGCGGGTCGTGGCAGTGCGCTTCGGACTGAAACTCCCGACGTTGAAGTGATACCCAACGGGAGGCTGCAAAGGCCTTCCGTCCCGGGCGCTCGGACTTCCGAGGTCTCTTTTTCCGCAAAAACAAAGTGCGCCGGTCTGAAAGACCGGTTTTAGGGGCGGTGGTATGCCGAAAGGGTCGGAAACAAATCCGCGCTTCGACCGTTGGGTGCGGATTCACGATTCGGAAACCTCGTAAGGTTCCGCAGCCCCTGAAACCCCTTTCTTAAAGGGGCACCTTTTGGTGTCAAAAGGTACCACCAAAACCATCCGCACGTCGCCTGCTGCGGGAGATGCCGGCCGGGTGAGTTGAGCGGGCGCAGTA
>CALUJN010000062.1 GCA_944320985.1 uncultured Alistipes sp.
TCTCTGGTTAATGGAGTCGCAGTCCAAATCTACCGCCAAGCCTCAAAGCTTACGACAAGCCCCGGTTCACTGCGACTCCATATCAAAATTACCTGTGATTACATCACGCTGCAAATCTACATGCGACCAACAGATTGCCCATGGGAGTTTCAACCATTCCCAAAACATAATCGTCGAGAAGTCCCGAATTCGAAGTATCGAAGTGCCGGAACTGCCGGGTATGCTCATCGAAAAGGGCAATGCCGCCTCCCGCCGATCCGATCCACAACCGTCCGTCGGCATCCTCGGCAAAAACATACAGATTGCCCTCCTGAAGGCTGTTTGGATCCGCCGGGTCATAGTTGTATCGCACCAATGCGCCCGTTTCGAAGGTATAGCAATAGATCTCCGACGAGGTTGAAAACCAGAGACGCCCCTGCCGGTCGATCAACATGTCCCAAATTTGCCGGTACTCAAGGCTGTTCCGACGATTATCGACCAGCGGTTCGGCCTTGCGGGTCCGTTTGTCGAACAAATAGACCGAATTGTGCGTTCCCAGAATCAGCTTGTCCCCGTACGGAAGAATTCGGCGGACAAAGTCGTTTCCCGGCGGATTGGCCGTAAAATTGATCCGCTCGATTCGTCCGCTCGCCAGATCCATCCGGTGCAATCCGTTCAGATGGGTGCAAATCCAGAGACACCGTTCCTGCCGATCGTAGAGAATATCCTTGAGCGCCCCTTTCTGAAAGTCATAAAAACCATCCTTATCCTGCAAAAACCAACTGAAACGATCCTTGCTGCGATCCAAGTAGTTCAAGCCCGAATTTTCGCTGCAGACCCAGAGATTTCCCCTTTCGTCCTCCGCGACACTGCCGATGATTTTGCCACAAAGGCCCTTTCCCGGGGTTCCCGGCGTGTAATAATGGTCGAACAGGTAATCCGGATTGAACTTGTTCACGCATCCATAAAAACTGCCGATCCACATCGTACCCTGCCGGTCCCTGGTGATACACCAGATCGAATTGTCTCCCAAACTGTTGCTCTGGGTGTCCGAATGGTAATAACGGGTAAAACGTTCGGTAATCGGATCGAAACGGTTCAAACCGTGGAACGTTCCGATCCAATAATTTCCCCGATTGTCCTGATTGATGCAACGAACGAAATCATTCGACAGGGTGTTCTCGTCCCGGGCATCCGAACGATAATTGACGATCCGGTTTTTCCCAACCCGATAGAGGCCGTTCCTCGACGACCCGACCCAGATCATGTGCTCCGCATCCTCGAAAATGCAAACCACGTCGATCGCCTTGATGACCGACGAGACCTTCCGATTGGAATCGAGCGTCAACAGACCATGATCACGCGTACCGACATAGATCATGCCGTCGGAAGCCTCACAGATCGCCGTAATGTTGATATCGTCGTTGAACAGATAATAGGGGACCGGCCTGTTCCGCTCGTCCAAACGGTTCAAGCGATTCTGAAAGGAGAGCCACAAGTATTTCCGTCCCATTGCAATCCGCTCCACATCCGATTCACAGATGGTTTCAAACCGTTCATGACGAAGATCATAAACCATCAGTCCCATCATGCAATGCACGTAAATCGTCTCGTTCCCGTCTCCGGTAACATTGTAGACATTGTGACCGAGAATCGGCCCTTTGCCTCCGGCCTTGGGCCGAAAGACCTCAACGGTCTTTCCGTCATAGACATTGAGACCATCCCGGGGTTGCGATCCAGATCCGGCCGAATCCGTCCTGATAGATTGCATTCACCGAATACTCCGATATTCCATCGACCGTCTGCAATTGATCGAACAGAATAGTCTGACCCCGGCTGACTCCGACGGAGGCAGACACGATTGCCAAAGACAGAAGCACTTTCCGTATAAATGATCTCATCGTCTTTTCAGTTTAAAATGTCAATTCTCCAAAAACATGTTCGGAACCGCTCTTCTGAAACGGTTCCGAACCCAATCGAACTATTCAGGCTATTCCGGTATGGCAAGCCTGAACCAATGAAAGGCGATATCACCTTCGTTCGCCCTCGGCGCAAGGCGTATGGTCTGTCGCCCGGCCTTCAAATCGAGAAGCAGGCAAGTGGTCTTCCAGACATTGAATCCCAAGGTCGAATCGACAACCAGGGTCTGCTTGGACCCATCCTGCAAATATATGTCGAACATGGACTTTATCTCAGCCGCATAGCGAATATCGAAACGATAGGTTCCATCCGCGGGGACATCGACCTGATATTCGATCCAATCACCGTTCCGGAAGTTGAACACCTCAAGAACACCCCCGGCATCGGTCGTCGGCCGCAAACGCACGCCCGAAAGATACTCCCCTCTGGATGCAGCCTCCGAAGCCGCATGAGCGGCATAGGCCGAAGCCGGGATGATCTCTCCTACCGAATAGTACCGATCGCGGTCGAGTGACGACGCATGGACATAAATCGTACCGACGTCGCTCAGACGGTTGGGAGTCTGTTTTGTCGTAATATCGAAATAAGGCTGAGAAATGGTAGTTCCGCTGCTGCGATCCATAAACCAGGCATAGGCGAAAACATGAGGGTCAGCCTCCAGATAATTCACGGCATCCGAAACGTATTCGATCTGAACGTTTTCGGGGGTATTTGCACCATCGTAAGAACAGAACTCCGTCATCCAGATCGGCTTGTTGTATTTATAGAAATGCGAGACGAAGCTGGCCATCGACGAAGCATTGCGCATGTAGCAGTGAATGGCAATACCGGCCACGTCGTCGAGCGAAACACCGGGTTGGGCAAAGAACTCGTCGAGCCACTTTACCGGATCGCTGTAACCGGGCATCGAGCCGTAGTTGAGCGCCGGGGAGATGATCTTCATGTCGAGTTCCGCAGCCAGCGCCTTCAGTCTGGGCCAGGCAGCAGCAGCCTCGGACGGAGTCATCTCCGCCTGTCCCAGATGGTTGGGCTCGTTGAAGGCAAGAATATACTCGCATTCGGGATGGGCAGCCTTGGTTTCGCGCACTTTCTGTTCGTCGAAATTTCCATTCCAGGCCATCGGATAGAAGGAAATGCCGTGTTCGTCCAGCAGGGGATCGACGCTCTGCGGGTTCTCGATACGCGGGCCCCAGGTATAGAGCCACGAAATGCCGGGTCCGTAGAGCGAGATGTCGTCTGGCATCCGAAGGTTACTGCACATACCGCGTTTCGAACTCTTCCGCTGCGTTAACGTATAGGATTCGGCCTTGTTCGGATCCAATCCATACAATGAATCCGCTGTTTCGGATTCGCTCTTTTCACAACTGAATGAAATACTGGATACAAAGACCAGCAATAAGGTCAGCAAGGTTTTTCTCTTCATAACAGGATGCAAATATAAGATCAAAAAACGGCGGGTACAAGTACCCGCCGCATCGGGAATTCACGGAACCGCTATTTTTCGGGAATATAGAAGAACAGAGCGTCAAGATTCAATATGAAGTTCTGATTGTCAGACACATCCGTTCCAATGCTGATCATGTTGGCCGGCGTCTCCGTGCTCACATACGGCGTCCAACCGGCATCCAGCATATCCGCAACGGGAATTTCATACTCAACCCACTCGTCGGTCAGCGGAGCGATAGGCTCCGTCTCGTCCATGGCTCGGTCGCCAATGACGATCTTGTACTGATCCACGGCTCCCAGACGAATTATGTGCGTACCCGACCCCTTGATGGCGAAGTGGAATACATGGTCACGGGTCAATCCGCTCCAATCGACATCCACCTTGGCCAGGAAGCCGGCACCGCACCACGAACCTTTCCACGAGAGGCAGGTCCAAATTTGATCCTTGCCATAGGAATTCATGCCTTCACGGGCACCACCGTCATATCCGTTCCAAACCTGGAATTCATACTGATTCCGGTAATCGGCCGTGATCTTGTCCTTCACCATCACATCGGACTCCTTGTCAAGATAGATGATATAATAGTCCGATCCCTTGAGCGATGCGGGAGTCGTACCGCCACTCTGCTGGCTGATCTTGACATGAACGGGCGCAGCGGTTCCAGCCGTAAAGACCAGATCATGGGTACGCTCCTCCTGCGTGTTTTCAGTGACCTTGATCTTCAGATTTCGCTCCGTCTTGGCGGTTACGATAATCCAGTCGGGGACCTCCTCGATATCCCAACCTTCGGCCACATTGGTCGTAACGGTAAACAAGACTTCGTTGTTGTCAATGGCATTGAAAGTAATGTCACGTGTCGGGCTGACAACGAGAACGGGATCACCCGAAGTATTTCCTTCATCCGAATTGTCGCCGCAGGAGACACAAATCCCCGCCATACACATCATAAGTAAAAAGATCTTTTTCATGATTGGATATTTTTAAGGTTGTAGTTGATTCGGTCATTTCCTAAAACAAAGATCCGAAAAAACAGGGCTGTCCTCCCTGTAAAATCGTTTTCTTTTGCTGAACAATGGTTGCAAACCATGCCAAACAGACAAAACCCGAATGGCAGCAACGTATACCTCCCGGTTGCATCCAAGAGGTTGTTTCCACGCAAAAAGGAAAAATCCGCGCTCCTCACCGGACTCCTTGCCCCATGGACAGGGATCGGTTCTTACCGAATCATTCAAACATGTTAAATTTTATCGAAAAACAATAAATACTTTCTGACATTCAAAATTTGTTTCTATATTCGCAAGCTAATGGTTCGAAAATTTATACCCATGAAGGATTTACTTACGGTAGAACACGTCTCGAAACGGTATGCCAACCATACGGCCCTCGACGACGTCTCGCTCTCCATCCCCGAAGGGTCGGTCTACGGCCTGCTCGGCCCCAACGGCGCCGGCAAAACCACCCTCATCCGAATCATCAACCGCATCACGGCGCCCGACAGCGGCCGCATTCTCTTCGACGGGCACGACCTTGCGCCCGAAGATATCTGCCGCATCGGCTACCTGCCCGAGGAACGCGGGCTTTACAAGAAGATGAAGGTCGGCGAACAGGCACTCTTTTTCGCCCGGCTGAAGGGGTTGTCGCGACGCGACGCCACGGCCCGGCTGAAGCAATGGTTCGAAAAGTTCGGAATCCAGGGATGGTGGGACAAGCGCGTCGAGGAGCTCTCGAAAGGCATGGCACAGAAGGTGCAGTTCATCGTCACGGTATTGCACGAACCGCGCCTGCTGATCTTCGACGAGCCTTTCTCGGGCTTCGACCCGATCAACGCCAACCTGCTCAAGGAGGAGATTCTCTCGCTGCGCGAACAGGGTGCCACGGTGATCTTCTCGACGCACAACATGTCGTCGGTCGAGGAGATCTGCGACCACATCACACTGATCAACCGTTCGAAGAACATCCTTTCGGGACAAGTCGACGATATCCGTCACCGCCACGGCAGCAATCTTTTCGAGGTGGCTTACCGGGGCGACGAACACTCCCTGCGGCAAGCCATCGCTGCAAGTTGCGAAATCCTCGAAGGGGCAGCCGAAGAGTCCGTCTACAAAACGATCAGAATCCATGTCCGCAGAGACGACGAGGTGCGTGCGGTGATCGCTGCCGTAAATGAAGCGGTCGACCTGCGTTCGTTCCGCGAGATCATCCCCTCGATGAACGACATCTTCATCCGTGCCGTAAACGGCTCGCTCTGATACCCCCGACAAACCCGAAATCGAACAAACCATGCAGACATCCAACATAAAGCTGATCATCCAGCGCGAATTCAACGAACGCGTCCGCAAAAAATCCTTCTTTCTCTCGACCCTCATCACCCCGCTGATGATGGTCGCCCTGATGGCGGCTCCGGCCCTCATCATGAAATATTCGCGCGGCGAGCAGAAACGCATCGCCGTAATCGACGACAGCGGGCTTGTCGCCCCGCGGCTCGAAAACAACGAGGAGATCCTCTTCGAGACGACCGACCTTGCACCCGACCAGGCCCGCAAACGCCTCACGGATCTCTTCGGCATTCTCTGCATCGGAGGAGACATTCTGGAAAATCCGGCCAACGTACGCCTCTATGCCAACGCCTCGCCGTCGCTCTCGCTCGAGAGCCAAATCACCGCCCAGATCGAGAAGATCCTCGAGACCGAGAAACTCAAGGCATACAACATCGAGGAGCTCGACCGAATCCTTGCCGAAGTGAAGACCACGGTCACGCTGCAGACCTTCCGCAACGACAAGTCCCCGGAGGGGGATTCGCAGGCGCAGTCGTCGGCCGCCGCCACGGCCACAGGCTACGTGCTCGGATTCATCCTCTACATGTTCCTGATGATCTACGGCTCGATGGTCATGCAATCGGTCATCGAAGAGAAGAACAGCCGCGTGCTGGAGGTGATGGTCTCGTCGGTCAGGCCCTTCGATCTGATGATGGGCAAGATTCTTGGCGTGGCAGCAGTCGCCGTCGTCCAGATCCTCATCTGGGGCGTACTCGTTCTGGCTGTCGGAGGCCTTGTGATCCCCCGTCTGATACCCGCCGAAGCCATGGCCGGCATTCAGGCCATGCAGCAGGGGATACCCGATGCCGCCTCGATGAACGGCCTGGATCCCGAGATGTTGCAGACCATGGCCGTCATGACCGATTCGGGCTATCTGCTCAAGCTTTTCGGCTGTCTGCTGCTCTTCGTCTTCGGCGGCTACCTGCTCTACTCGGCGATGTTCGCCGCCGTGGGTTCGGCCGTGGACAACATTCAGGATGCCTCGCAGCTGCAGCTGCCCATCACGTTGCCGATCGTTCTGGCTCTGTTGATGATGCTGGCCGTCATCGAGGATCCCAACTCGCAGCTGGCCTTCTGGTTTTCGATCATCCCCTTCACCTCGCCCGTGGTGATGATGGCCCGCATCCCCTACGGCATCCCCCTGTGGGAGATCCTCCTCTCGCTGGCCCTGCTCTACGCCTCGTTCGTGGGGATGGTCTGGCTGGCCGCCAAGATCTACCGCGTGGGGATTTTCATGTATGGCAAAAAACCCACCCTGAAGGAGCTTCTCAAGTGGATGCGGTACAAATATTGATCTTCGCGGAGAGAGTTCCCGGATTGAAAATCAATTTTCTGTTATCCGAATAACAGATTTCTTGAAATATTTTCATAAATTTGTCCCGGATTCCGAAAGGGGCCCCGGAAAACGCGAGACTACGGAACCGGACCAGGGAAGAAATTTCTACAAAAAACTTAAATACCAAAGAGCTATGATTTCGATTGACAGCTACGATTTCAAAGGCAAACGCGCGATTATCCGCGTGGATTTCAATGTGCCCCTCAACGAGAAGGGCGAAGTTACCGACGACACGCGTATCCGTGCCGCCATGCCGACGATCAAGAAGGTCCTCGCCGAGGGCGGATCGGTGATCCTCATGTCGCACATGGGACGTCCGAAGAAGAATCCGGATCCGAAATACTCGCTCGAGCAGATTATCCCGGCCATCGAGAAGAATCTGGGCGTAAAGGTTCAGTTTGCCGGTGACTGCATGGGCGAAAAGGCCGCCGAGATGGCCAAGGCCCTCAAGCCGGGTGAAGTCCTGCTGCTGGAAAACCTGCGTTTCTACGCCGAGGAGGAGGGCAAACCCCGCGGACTGGCCGAGGACGCCACCAAGGAGGAGAAGGATGCCGCCAAGAAGGCCCTGAAGGAGGGTCCGCAGAAGGAGTTCGTCAAGAAGCTCGCTTCGTACGCCGACTGCTACATCAACGACGCCTTCGGTACGGCACACCGCAAGCACGCCTCGACGTACCTGATCGCCAAGCACTTCCCCAACGACAAGATGTTCGGATACCTGATGGAGAAGGAGGTCAAGGCCATCTCGTCGCTCATGGAGGCCCCGCAGCACCCGTTCTGCGCCATCATCGGCGGTTCGAAGGTTTCGACCAAGATCGGCGTGATCAAGGCGCTGATCGAGAAGGTCGATTCGATCGTTATCGGCGGCGGCATGACCTACACCTTTGCCGCAGCCCAGGGTGGCAAGGTCGGCAACTCGATCTGCGAGCCCGACATGTTCCCCGTAGCGCTCGAAATCCTCGAACTGGCCAAGCAGAAGGGCGTGCAGCTCGTCATGTCGCCCGACGCACTGATCGCCGACGCCTTCTCGGCTGACGCCAACACCTCGACGGCCCCGGCCGACAATATTCCCGACGGATGGGAGGGTGTCGACATCGCCGATGAGGGCAAGAAGATCTTCCGCGAGCACATCCTCGGCTGCAAGACGATCCTCTGGAACGGCCCCGTGGGCGTCTTCGAGATCGACAAGTTCGCCACCGGCTCGAAGGAGGTGGCCCTGGCCATCGCCGAGGCTACGAAGAAGGGCGCCTACTCGCTCATCGGCGGCGGCGACTCGGTAGCCTGCATCAACAAGTTCGGCCTGGCCGACCAGGTTTCCTACATCTCGACCGGCGGCGGCGCCC
>CALUJN010000063.1 GCA_944320985.1 uncultured Alistipes sp.
AAAATAATAGTGCAGCATGGCGTGGGTGACACCGGCCGCCCGGGCTATCGAGGTTGTCCGGGCTCCGTCGAAGCCCTTGGTCAGGAACTCCCGTTCGGCCGCCTCCAGAATCGCCTGTTCCTTATTATGGGCATGTTCGGGCATTGCATCGGAATTTAACAAAGTTATTTAACAATTCTGTTAACAAAGATACAAGAAAAATTCGGAATCCAACAGTTTTCGTGATTTTTTTTCCGAGGAGGGCGCGAACGTCGGGAGGGAAAATATAAACGCAAGAGGGAAGGTGCGAACGTCGGGAGGGAGCATACAAACGCAGAAGGGGTAGGTGCAAACGTCGAAAGGAGGAATACAAACGCCGGGAAGGGTAGGTGCAAACGCCGGGAGGAAGGGCAAGAGACGGTACGCTGGTCCCAAGGATAGGGATACGTGCGAGCCCCCGGAAGAGAGACACAGGTTCCGAAGGGTGAACACACAAAACCCCGAAAGGGACACGCTTGCCCCGAGGGAAAGAGACACAAGAACCAGAAAGAGAAGGCGCGCAACCCCCGAAGGAGGAGCAAAAAGTAGCCGGAAATCAGCCTATAGCCAAGAATCGACCGAGAAAAGTCCGAATTCTTCCACAAAAACATCATATTCTGCCCCAAAAGACGTTACTTAAAGAAAAAGTTCGTACCTTTGCGGACCAGACCGGAAAGACCAGGCAAACATCCGGAACATTTGATTGAAATGGACATATCACGCGAGAAAATCGTTCAACAGGCGACCCGCGTGGGGCATCGTACGCTCCAACTCGGCAAACAGGCTGGCGGCCGGGTCCGTCGCTTTTCCAAACGAACATGGTGGATTTTAGGCATTTGCGCCGTTCTGGCAGCCGGTGGTCTCTGGTGGATCTTCCGCCCCGAGCCTCCCAAGCCCGTCTATCCCGTTGTCGAAGTAGAACCCGTCCGCACGGACGACATCGAAATCTACGGTGAATACGTCGGCCGCATCCGTGCCCAGCAGTTCGTCGAGATCCGAGCCCGCGTCGAAGGCTTCCTCGAGAAGATGCTCTTCGAAGAGGGTACCTACGTACGCCGCGGACAACCGCTCTTCATCATCGACCCGAAGCTCTATCAGGCCCGCGTCAACAAGGCCAAAGCGCAATTGAACAAGGACAAGGCCCTGGCACTGAAGGCCGACCGCGACCTGCAGCGCATCCGGCCGCTCTACGAACAGAATGCCGCCAGCCAGCTCGACCTGGACAACGCCGTAGCCTCGTACGAGAGCGCCACGGCGGACGTGGCCATGAGCGAAGCCGACCTCACGCAGGCCGAGACGGCCCTGAGCTATACGACCGTCAGCTCGCCGATCTCGGGCTACATCTCCGAACGCAGCGTCGACATCGGCACGCTCGTCAGCCCGAACGGCAAATCGCTCCTGGCGACCGTCGTCAAGAGCGATACCGTGCGTGTGGACTTCAGCATGACGGGGCTCGACTACCTGAAGAGCAAGGCGCGCAACGTCAACATCGGACAGAAGGACTCCACACGTAAATGGAACCCCTACATCACCATCACGCTGCCCGACAATACGCCCTATCCGCTTCCGGGTCTTGTGGATTTCGCCGACCCGCAGGTCGACCCCGAAACCGGCACCTTCTCCGTCCGCGCGGAGATGGCAAACCCCGACCGGATTCTTCTCCCGGGACAGTTCACCAAGGTGCGGCTGCTGCTCGACGTGCGTGAGAACGCCATGGTGATCCCCACCAAGTCGGTGATCATCGAGAAGGGCGGAGCCTATATCTTCGTCATCCGCCCCGACAGCGTGGCCGAGCGCCGCATGATCGAACTCGGGCCCGAAATCGAGAACCGGGTCATCGTCGAACGCGGAGTCGTCCCGGGCGAGCGGATCGTCACCGAAGGCTTCCACAAGCTGACGCACGGCGACAAGGTCGAGCCTGTTCCTGCAACGGAACCGGCCCCCGCAACCTCGGAACAACCCGAAAACTGACCCGCCCATGAAATCGGATTTCTTCATTGATCGGCCGATATTCTCGACCGTCATTTCGATTATCATCGTCATCGTGGGTCTGTTGGGCCTCTTCCTGCTGCCCATCGACCAGTATCCGCGCATCGTACCCCCAGTCGTCAAGATCTCGGCGTCGTACCCCGGAGCCAGCGCCCAGACCGTGACGCAGGCCGTGGCCACGCCCATCGAACAGGAGCTGAACGGCACCCCCGGCATGCTCTACATGGAGTCGACGAACTCCAACTCGGGAAGCTTCACCGCCACGGTGACGTTCGACATCGATACCGATGCGGACCTTGCCGCCGTGGAGATCCAGAACCGTGTCAAGCAGGCCGAGTCACGCCTTCCGGCCGAGGTGGTGCAGAACGGCATCTCGGTCGAGAAACAGGCCTCGAGCCGTCTGATGACCGTCACCCTGCGATCGAGCGACGCGAAATTCGACGAGATCTACCTTTCGAACTACGCCACGCTGAACGTGCTGGACATGTTGCGGCGCGTGCCGGGCGTGGGCAGCGTCTCGAATGTCGGAAGCCGCTACTACGCCATGCAGATCTGGGTGCAGCCCGACCGGCTTGCCAACCTCGGTCTCACGGTCCAGGACCTCCAGAAGGCCCTCAAGGACCAGAACCGCGAATCGGCGGCCGGCGTATTGGGACAGCAGCCCGTCACCGACCTCGATGTCACCACACCGATCATCGCCCAGGGGCGCCTCTCGTCGGTGGGCGAGTTCGAAGAGATCGTCATCCGCGCCAACCCCGACGGATCGCTCATCCGCCTGCGCGACGTGGCCCGCGTCTCGCTGGAGGCCGCCTCGTACAACACCGAAAGCGGTATCAACGGCGGCAATGCCGCGGTGATGAACATCAACATGCTGCCGGGCGCCAACGCCATGGAGGTGGCACAGCGCGTCAAGGAGACCATGGAGGAGATCAGCCGCAACTTCCCCGAAGGCATCACCTACGAGATCCCCTTCGACATGACCTCCTACATCTCGCAGTCGATCAAGGAGGTTTACCACACCCTCTTCGAGGCGTTGTTGCTGGTGATCCTCGTGGTGTTCCTCTCGCTGCAGAACTGACGGGCCACACTGATTCCGACGATCGCCGTGCCGATCTCGCTGATCGGTACGTTCGGCGTGATGCTTGCGTTCGGCTTTTCGCTCAACATGATGACCCTGCTGGGTCTGATCCTGGCCATCGGTATCGTCGTCGACGATGCCATCGTGGTGGTCGAGGCCGTCGAACGCACGATGGACGAAGAGGGGCTTTCGCCCTACGAAGCCACCAAAAAGGCCATGAGCGGACTGGGCAGCGCCATCATCGCAACATCGCTCGTGCTCTGTGCCGTGTTCGTTCCGGTGAGCTTCCTGTCGGGAATCACCGGACAGCTCTACCGCCAGTTCACCATTACGATCGCCGTTTCGGTGCTCATCTCGACGTTCGTGGCCCTGACCCTTTCGCCGGCCCTCTGCGCCCTGATCCTGCGCCCCGACTCGGGAGCGAAGAAAAACCGACTCTTCCGCCGGATCAACTTCTGGCTGGCTCGCGGCAACAAGGTCTACGAAAAGATGATCCGCGGCGGCGTCCGCCATTCGAAACGCATGCTGTCGCTCTTCGGACTGACTCTCGTGGCACTGTGGCTGCTCAACAAGGTCGTCCCCCAGAGTTTCATGCCGCAGGAGGATCAGGGCTATTTCACCGTCGAGCTGGAGCTTCCCGAGGGCGCGACGCTCGAACGGACCCGCAAAGTAACCGACCGGGCCATGAACTACCTGATGTCGCTGCCCGGCGTGGAATACGTACTCAACGTCACGGGCTCCAGCCCGCGTGTGGGCACGAACCAGTCGCGCAGCCAGATGACCGTGATCCTCAAGCCCTGGGAGGAGCGCAAGAGCTCGGACATCCGGGAGGTGATGGCCACCGTACGACAGGAGCTGAACCGTTATCCGGAGAGCAAGGCCTATCTCTCGACCCCTCCCGTCATCCCGGGTCTGGGAACCTCGGGAGGTTTCGAGATGGTCCTCGAAGCGCGAGGCGACGCCACCTACAACGATCTGCAGCGCGCTGTCGATACGCTGCTGCACTACGCCTCGCAGCGCAAGGAGCTCACGGGACTCTCATCCTCGCTCCAGAACGACATCCCGCAGCTCTACTTCGACGTCGACCGCGACAAGGCCCAGATGCTGGGTGTTCCGATGGCCGACATCTTCTCCACGGTGAAGACCTTCACGGGCTCGGTCTACGTGAATGACTTCAACATGTTCAACCGCATCTACCGTGTCTACATCCAGGCCGAAGCCCCGTATCGGGCCCAGCGGGATAATCTGGGTCTGTTCTTCGTACGCGGTTCCGACAAGGCCATGATCCCCATCACGGCCCTCGGCACGACCTCCTATACCACGGGCCCGGGCACGATCCGCCGCTTCAACATGTTCAACTCCGCCACCATCTCGGGCGAGTCGGCCCAGGGTTACAGTTCGGGACAGGCCATGGCCATCCTCGAACAGATCGCCCGGCGACACCTGCCCTCGACGATCGGCGTCGAATGGAGCGGACTTTCCTACCAGGAAAAACACGTCAGCGGTCAGACCGGCTATGTGCTGGGATTGGCCTTCCTGTTCGTCTTCCTGTTCCTTGCAGCGCAGTACGAGAGCTGGCTGATCCCCATTGCCGTGATTCTCTCGCTGCCCATTGCGGGTATCGGCGCCTACCTCGGCAACTGGATCTGCGGTCTGGAGAACAACATCTACTTCCAGATCGGTCTGGTGATGCTGGTGGGTCTGGTGGCCAAGAACGCCATTCTGATCGTGGAGTTCGCCAAGGACGAGGTCGAGAAGGGCCGCGACACGCTCTCGGCGGTAATCCAGGCTGCACACCTGCGTTTCCGACCCATCGTCATGACCTCGCTGGCCTTCATCCTGGGCATGCTGCCGCTGGTCTTCGCCAGCGGTCCCGGCTCGGCCAGCCGTCAGGGCATCGGCACGGGCGTCTTCTTCGGCATGCTTGTCGCCATCACCGTGGGCATCGTCTTCGTGCCGTTGTTCTTCGTCTGGGTCTACAAAGTGAAAGAAAAATGGGCTAAACGATGAAACGAATCACAATATATCTACTTTTCGGAGGCTGGCTGCTTGCAGCGGCCGGCGGTTGTTCGGTGCAGAAAAAATGCAAGGCTCCCGAACTGGAGATCCCCGAGGAGATCGTCGCCGGAGAGCGCGATTCGCTCTCGATCAGCGACCGGAACTGGTGGGAGATCTACTCCGACACGACACTCTGCCAACTGATCGAACGTACACTCGAACACAATCGCACGCTGCAGTCGGCCGAAGCCCGCGTACGGCAGCTGGAAGAGCTCTATCGTGTGAGCAAGGCGGCACGCCTTCCGTCGATCGACGCTACGGCCTATGCCAACCGCGAAACGAACGACTACGCCGACACGAAATACTCGAACGATCCCGAAATCGGAATCAAGGCCCGACTGAGTTGGGAAGCCGACCTGTGGGGGAGTCTGCGATGGGCCAAACGCAAGGGGGCCGCGGAATACCTCGCCTCGGTTGAAGGGGCCCGGGCCCTGCAGATGGCGCTGGTGGCCGAAGTGGCCACGGCCTATTTCGAACTGGTGGCCCTCGACCACGAACTGAATATCGTGCGCCGCACGGTGGAGACCCGCGAAGAGAGTGTCAAGCAGGCCCGGCTTCGTTTCGAAGGTGGTCTGACCTCCGAGACGAACTACCAGCAGGCCAAGGTCGAACTGGCCAGCGCCTCGGCGCTGATTCCGAATCTGGAGATGCAGATCGCACAGAAGGAGAATCAGATTTCAGTCCTGGCGGGCAGTTTTCCGGATCGGGTCGAACGGGCGAATCTGGATCTGAACGTCGTCATGCCCCAGGCGCTGCCTATCGGGCTTCCGTCCACGCTGTTGCAACGGCGTCCTGACGTACGACAGGCCGAACAGCGGTTGCAGTCGGCCATGGCGGCGGTGGGGATAGCCTATGCGGACCGTTTTCCGCGGCTGACCTTCACGCTGACGGGCGGTGTGGAGAACGGGCACTTCAAGGGGCTGCTCGAATCCCCCTTCACCTACATGGCCGGGAACCTCTCGGCGCCGCTCTTCGCCTTTGGCACCAGGCGGGCGAAGTATCGTGCGGCATTGGCGGCCTACGACCAGGCCCGTCTGGAGTATGAACAGAAGGTGCTTGAGGTCTTCCAGGAGGTGAACGACGCCGTGGAGGGCTACCGCAACATGCGCCGCACGGCCGAGTTGAAGTACAATCTGCGCGAAGCGGCCCGACAATATGTCGTACTGGCCAAACTGCAGTATATCAACGGCGTGATCCGTTACATCGACGTGCTGGACGCGCAGCGGAAATTCTTCGACGCACAAATCGAGGAGAGCAACGCCGTACGCAACGAACACCTGGCCCTGGTACAGCTCTACAAGGCCCTGGGAGGCGGCTGGGGAGACCTCAAACTCCAAGGTAACGAGAATTCCGCCCCCGAAACCGAAGTGGCGGCCACCGCAGCCACAAAGGCGGGACGCAAAACAACCGCGACCGAATAGGAGTGAGCCGAATCGGGGAGGGGTCGAATAGAGAAGAGCCGAGTAGAGAGGGCCCGAACAGAGAGGGACCAAACAGAGAGGGACCGAGTAGGGCAGAAGGAATAGACGAAGGGAGAGAGGGAAAAAGGGGGAGTGTATGTGTAGGGGAATGAGTGTAAGGAAAGAAGTGAAAGCCCGACCTCGTGACCGATCGGTTCAACCCGCAGTATTCTATCACGAAAAAGCCTCCGGAGTTGTCTCCGGAGGCTTTGTTGTAGTCGGGAATACCGACCGGATCTATTTTTTGGCGAGGTCGAAATCCAAAGCGAAGGATTCGAATTGCTCAAGGTCTTCGCCTGCAACCTTCACATTCGTCACCGAAAGTCCGAATCCAAGCGCTTTCGACTCCAGCGTATAGGTTCCGGCGGTCGAGGCAATCGTCACCTCAATCTCGGTTCCGGGAGTCTCCTCATCGCTGCCGGGGAGTGTCAGCAGCAACGGTTCCGGAGCAAGCGTCATCTCTACGGCAAACTTATCCTCGCTCATCTGAGCCGTATAAGGCACATTGTAGTCAACCTGGCCGATTGCCGCAAGGATCTCGTCGACACCCTCTTCGGTGCCAAGCACCTTGATGATCAGATCACGGACCGGGAAATCGGTGAACTCGATCTCTTCGCCCGTCACCTTGGCCTCGACGGCCGTACCGGTGGGTTCCTCGGCTCCATCATCCCCTTGGGCGAGGCTTCGACGACAACCATCGTTCCGGCATATTCGCCGCAAACAACCGTAATATCGGGATCGGTCGGGGGAGGAGTCGTACCTCCCTGATCGTCATCATCGTCACAAGCCACCATTCCGCAGCAGGCTCCGGCCAGGAGTGCCGCCATCATCCAGTTTTTCAAAAAAGTGCGTTTCATTGTTGAATCTTTGAATTAAAAAATACAATCACGGTTTTTGAAAGCTTTCAGTACTGTAAACTTCAAAACACGGAAATACTGCATCTCCGATTCCCAAAAATCGCACTTAGATACAAGATAATCAAGTAATTACCAGATACGAAATTACTGCATGCAAATTCCTGATCCGATCATTTTTTCCGACCATTCAGCCAGAAATTCCGACTTTTAGAACCGTGAAGGGTTCTTCCGTCTTCCAATATCCGACACCGCACATGACACAAAAGAAAGAGCCGCCTTTCACACGAAGAAGCTCGATTCCGCGCTCCAAAGAGACGAAATCGAGCTTCTTTACTCCGAAAAAAGAGCTCCGTCGAAGGCTTTACTCAAAGTTTGTCCTGCTTGAGCTGCTCGACATAACGGTCGATCCGATGCAACTGTTGCGGGATCTTGATCGACTGCGGACAATGCGAAACACACTGGTTGCAGCCGATGCAATGGCTGGCCTGACGCAGACGCGGCACCGAACGGTCGTATCCTATGAGGAAAGCCCGCCGCGCCTTCCGATAATTGGGATCCTGACTGTCCTTGGGAACATTGCCCTCGTTGACACATTTATTGTAATGGGCGAAGATCGCCGGAATGTTCAGTCCATAGGGGCAGGGCATGCAGTACTGGCACTCGGTACAGGGAATCGTCGGGAACTTGAGCATCACCTGGGCCGTATCCTCCAGCAATTCGAGCTCCTCGGGCGTCAACTCCTCAAGCGGCGAATAGGTACGGATGTTGTCCTGCAGGTGCTCCATATAGGTCATGCCGCTCAGGACGGTCAACACCCCGGGATAGGTCCCGGCAAAGCGGAAGGCCCATGAAGCGGTGCTCTGCGTCGGACGTCGCTCCTTGAGCCGCCCGACCAGAAAGTCGTTCAGACGCGAAAGACGTCCGCCAAGCAACGGCTCCATGATGATGGCCGGGATGTTGCGCTTCTCCAACTCCCCATAGAGGTACTCGGCATTGACGTTACGCCCCGAGGCATGGCGCCAGTCCACGTAATTCATCTGGATCTGCACGAAATCCCAACGTGCCTCTCCGCTGTCGTGCATCGCCATAAGGTGGTCGAACAGCTCCGTCGAGCCGTGGAACGACCACCCCAGATTGCGGATACGTCCCGCCTCGCGTTCGCGCTGCAGGAATTCCAGCACGCCGTTGTCGATGAAACGCTGATTGAAGGACTCGAGGCCCTTGCCGCCGAGCGAATGGAGCAGGTAATAATCGATATAGTCGACCTGCAGCTCCTTGAACGACTGCCGGTACATGGCCAGGGAGTTTTCGCGCGAGAAGTTCGAGAAGTTCGACATCTTCGTAGCAATGAAGTAACTCTCGCGCGGATGCCGTTTCAGAGCGATTCCGGTCGAACGCTCGGAAAATCCCTGCAGATAGACGGGCGCCGTGTCGAAATAATTGACGCCGTGAGCCAGGGCATAATCGACCAGTTCATTGACCGTCTGCTGGTCGATGGGGTTGCCGTCCGAAGCGGGGGAGTCGAGCAGCGGCCAGCGCATGCAGCCATATCCGAGCAGCGAAACACGGTCTCCGGTTGCGGAACTCGTGCGGTAGGTCATCCGGTCGGTCGGAACTTCGCCCGCAGGTGCGGAGGCCGTCGCAGCGCCCTTCGGGCTGCAGCCGTAAAGCGCAGCGGTCGTAGCTGCCGCACCCAGCCCCAACGTCTTCAGAAATTCGCGGCGATCTATCTTTTTCTTCTCCATTTTTTTGCAGTTTTAGAGGGTTTTGTGATGTTCGTGGCCTTCAACGACAATGGCGCTGAAGGGGCGGGAGGGACAAAGGTTCTCACAAGCTCCGCACCCGATGCAGCGGGCCTCGTCCACCGAGGGGATGCACAACGATTTCCGGTCGTTCGGATCGACGGGAACCAGATGGATCGCACCCACCGGACAATGACGTGCACAATTGCCGCACGCCACGCCGTCGGTCTTGACCACGCAGTTTTCGGGAATCCACACGGCATGCCCGATCTGAATGGAGGATTTCTCGGCCAAATCGGCCAGATGAATGGCATTCGCCGGGCAGACCTCCGCACATTTCGTACATTCGGGACGGCAATAGCCGCGTTCGTAGGACATTTCGGGTTTCATGAGCCGCATCAAACCGCCCGAGGGACGCAACACCTGATTCGGGCAGACCGCCACGCAGAGCTGGCAGGCCGTGCAGTGGGTGAGAAACTCTCTGAGCCCCCGGGCTCCGGGCGGAACAAGGGGTGTCGTACGCTGCGGGATGCGTTTCTCCTCGATCAACGCCAGTCCACCGTCGACCTTCTTCTCCTGGGCCTGCAACGCCGTCCCGACAAAGAGCCCCACGACTCCGAGGAAGCGGCGGCGCGAGGCATCGGCCGGAGCTTCTTCAGCGGAGGCCCGCGAAACCGGATCGCCGGCGGCGGAAACCGCCGTATCAACCGGTTTCACACCGGATTTCCCCTTCGGGCGGTTCTCCGGCTCACCCTTCGGTGCGGGGGATTTCGCCGCCGGCGCCTCGCGCCGCCACGTATAGGAGATGGCCCCCTGCCGGCAATTTTCCAGACAATCCATGCAGGCCACACAGCGGCTGTAATCGATCTTGTGGGCCGCCGGATCGATGCACGATGCCTTGCAGTTACGGGCACAGAGCTTGCAGCCGTTGCATTTCGAGGTATCGAAACGCGGCTTGAGAAGCGAAAAGCGCGACAATACGCCCAGCAACGTACCCACCGGACAGATCGTATTGCACCACGTGCGGCCGTTGCGCCAGGCCAGCAGGAAGATCACGACAAAGGTGACAACGGCAATTCCCAACGTCGAAAGGCTCTTCATCCAGACGTCCACCGAATAGAAGGCATAGCTGTCAGCCCGTTCAGCCACCCAGGCCAGGAGGTTGTTGCCCCAGGCATAGAGGGGAGCCAGCAGGCTCTGGACCATGCGTCCGTAGGCGCTGTAGGGGGCGATCAATGCCCCGAGGCTTCCCAGCCCCGCGACCATTGCCACCACGAAGAGCACGAACACCGTCCATCGGAGCCAGGTCCGGGCCGGCGAGTAGACGAAACGGTTGCGATGCTTGCGCCGACGTCCCGAGAACCACGACACGAGGTCCTGCAGAACCCCCAACGGACAGATTACCGAACAGTAGATGCGGCCGAACAACAGCGTCAGCACCACCAGAAAGAGTACCACGCCGATATTCAAAGCCAACACGGCGGGCAGAAACTGAATCTTGGCCATCCAGCCGAACCACGCATGAAGAGTTCCCGTGAAGTCAAGGAACAGCAGCGTAATCAGAACAAAGAAGAGGAGCGCCAGAGCGATCCGGATTTTTCGCAGCATGGGTATTGCAGTGTTTGTGAGTGTCAACAGTCAGTGTTGCGACTGTCTTGCAAGTCTCCGGGGCTCCGATCCGGCGACCGGAGAGACTGGCAGGACAGCGCCTTTCGCATCGAATGCAAAATTAACAAAATGTTTCACCCGATTGGAATCTTCACCGCCAAAAACAGTCGTTTCACCGAAAAGAGGGTGCAGAAGTCCGCTCCAGGCCCCCGGTTTACCGCCTGCTGCCGCAATCACTCCGTGTCGACATGCACTTCGTTCGTCAGGTTTTTCCCTATTTCAAACTCACTGATGTTCAGCAAGGTAATGCGGGCTATATTATCCAAGGCCTCACGTGTGAAGAAACCCTGATGGGAGGTCACGATCACGTTGTTAAACGACAGCAGTCGGGCCAACACGTCATCATCCATGATCCGGTCCGAAGTATCCTCATAGAAATAGGCCGCCTCCTCTTCGTAGACATCCAAACCGGCCGCACCGATGCGCTTCTCCTTCAGCCCGTCGATCAGCGCCTCGGTATGAATCAGCTGTCCGCGTCCCGTGTTGATGATCACCACGCCGGGTTTCATGTGCGAAATGGCCACGTCCCCGATCATGTAACGGGTCTGCTCCGTCAGCGGGCAATGGAGCGAAATAATATCCGAACGGCTGTAAAGCTCTTCAAGCGTCACATAGGTGATTCCAGCCCGAAGCGCATACTCCTCATCGGGGTAGAGGTCGTAGGCCAGCACCTCCATGCCAAAGCCCTTCAGGATGCGGATCAGCTCCCGGGCGATCTTTCCCGTCCCGACAATCCCGACCGTCTTGCCGTACATGTCGAAACCCATCAGTCCGTGCAGCGAAAAGTTCCCGTCGCGCGTCCGCCAGTAGGCGCGGTGAATCTTCCGGTTGAGCGCCAGCATCAATGCCACGGCATGCTCCGCCACGGCATGCGGCGAATAGGCCGGAACCCGCACCACGGGAATGCCGCAACGCGCCGCAGCCTTCAGATCCACGTTGTTGAAACCTGCACAGCGCAATGCGATGAGCCGGACGTTCATCTCGGCCAAGGCCTCGATCGTTTCGGCATCGGCCGTGTCGTTGACAAAAATACAGACCACATCGGCCCCACGGGCCAATGCCACGTTGTTGGCATTCAGATGGCTACGATGATAAACGATCTCAAAGCCGAAATTCGGCCGGATCCGCTCGAAGGACTCCCTGTCGTAAGGCTGCGTCCCGAAAAGCATAACTTTCATAACGTTCGATGATTTATCCGATGGCTGTTCCCATCATACCTTAATATATATACCATTATACATGCTGCAATTTCGGGTCCAAAGTCTGATCCGAAACGAGTCGGTCCGAAGCACCCTCCATCAGCCCCGTTTGGCATTGCGATATTCGGTAGGGGACTCTCCGGCGTGTTTTTTGAAGAAGCGACCCAGATAAGACTGATCCGGGAACTTCAACCGATAGGCGATCTCCTGCACCGAAAGATCCGTCGAGCGCAGCATCATCCGGATCTCCAGCATCACCGCCCGGTCGATGAACTCCTTGGCCGAGGTATGACCCACAATCCGCACGATCGTCGAGAGATATCGGGTCGAGATACAAAGCTTGTCGGCATAAAAGGCCACCTCGCGTTCCTGCGTGCAATGCTCATGCACAAGCGCGGCAAAACGCTGGAACAACTCGATCTGTCGCGTCGTGTTCTCGAAAGCCCGCGGCTGCGTATTCGCAAAACGCTGCATCTTGTCATAAATCTCCAGCAGGATATTCTGCAACCGATTCTTGATGATCGTATTGCGGAAGAGATTCTGCCGATCGTGGTAGGTATAGGCAGCCATCTGAAACCAGATGTCGGCCCCGTCGACAATCCGCTGGGGAGGGTTCGAAATCGGATTGCGGTGTACGGACTCAAAGAATACCGGATCCAGACGGAATGCCGCTTCCGAAAAGAGATCGCGAGAAAACGTACAGTACATGACCTGAAAATCCTCCGAGCGATTGAGAAAGAGCAGGTAAGTTCCGGGCAAGAGCAGCAGCAGGGTATTCCGCACGATCCGCCCCTGGCATTGGTCGACCATCACCTCCGCTTCACCGCCCCGGCAAAACAGAATGGCACACCCCTCCAGACGATAGGCGCATTGTTCGAAATAGGAAAAATCGGAATTCCCGACGATAAACTGATCCTCGGAAGTTGTGATCAACGGATTGGTCTGTGGCATAGCATTTCTTTTTTCGAACAAAAATAATGAAAAAGCGGTGAATAGTACTATTTTTATTCCGAAAAGTACCAACACTGTTCGCAATATAAGGCATATCGGCACCGTTTTTAAGATACTTTTGCACCTGAAAAAGTTTTTTAGTATAAAAAGAAAAGGAAAGTTATGAAGCAAACAATCGTGAAAGCGGCCGTTTGGGCATGTGCCCTGGCTGCCGTGGCATGTGGACAGGCCCCTATGGCGATGGGTCCCGGCGAGTATGCCGTAATGACCGTTGCCCAGACAGACCGCGAAATCCCGACGAACTACTCGGCAACGATCCGCGGACGTCAGGACATCGACATCTATCCGCAGGTTTCGGGAACCATCTGGCAACTCTGCGTCACCGAAGGCCAGAACGTCTCGAAAGGACAAACCCTGTTCATCATCGACCAGGTTCCCTACAAGGCCGCTCTGCAGACCGCCGAAGCCAATGTCGCCGCCGCGGAAGCCAGCGTAGCCACGGCCCAGCTTACATACGACAGCAAAAAGGAGCTTTTCGCACGCAAAGTCGTATCGCAGTTCGACCTTTCGACAGCCGAAAACAACCTGCTGACGGCCAAGGCCCAGCTCGCACAGGCCGAAGCTCAGCGCGTGAATGCCGCCAATAACCTCTCCTATACGGTAGTCAAGGCTCCGTCGAACGGCGTGGTCGGCACGCTTCCCTACCGGGTCGGTGCCCTGGTCAGCGCCTCGATGCCGCAACCATTGACCACCGTCTCGGACAACTCGACCATGTACGTCTACTTCTCGATGACCGAGAACCAGCTGCTCAACCTCACACGCCGCTACGGATCGATCGCCGAGACGCTCAAGAACATGCCCGATGTCCAACTCCTGCTCAACGACGGTTCGCTCTACGAACTGAGCGGACGCGTGGAGTCGATCAGCGGTGTGATCGACACCTCGACGGGCAGCGTCTCGCTGCGTGCAGCCTTCCCCAATCCGAACGGTCTGCTCCATAGTGGCGGCTCGGGCAATGTCGTGCTGGCCAGCACGTTCAAGGACTGCATCGTCGTACCGCAGAATGCCACATTCGAAATTCAGGACAAAGTATTCGCCTATAAGGTCATGGACGGCAAGGCCGTCTCCGCACCGCTGACCGTGGAGAAGATCTCCGACGGAAAGGAGTACATCGTCACGTCGGGACTCGTTCCGGGGGATGTCATCGTTACCGAGGGCGTCGGTCTGATGCGTGAAGGCACGCCGATCCGCGCCAAGGGCGAGGCCACGGCCGAGGCTGCCGCTTCGGGCGAGAAGTCCGAGCCGGAGGCTGCCGCTGCCGACGGCCAGAACAAGGAGGAGGCTGCCGTAGCCGACACGCAGAACGAGAAGGCCGCCGCAGCTGAAACGCAAACCGAAAAGGAGGAATAACCCATGACACTCAAACATTTTATTGAACGACCCGTTCTGGCGTCGGTCATCTCCATTGTGATCGTGATTGCGGGTTTGATCGGCCTGGCAACACTACCTATCGAGCAATATCCCGACATTGCGCCTCCGACGGTTATGGTGCACGCATCCTATCCGGGCGCGAGTGCCGAGACGATTCAGAAATCGGTGGTCGTACCTCTCGAGGAGGCTATCAACGGTGTCGAGAACATGACCTATATCACCTCGAGCGCCGCAGCCGGAAGTGCCTCGATTTCGATCTACTTCCGTCAGGGCACCGACCCCGACATGGCGGCCGTGAATGTCCAGAACAAGGTCTCGACCGCTACCGGACAGCTGCCTTCCGCAGTCACACAGATCGGTGTGACGACCATGAAGCGTCAGACCTCCATGGTGAAGATCTTCTCGCTCTACAGCCCGGACAACAGCTACGACGAAACGTTCCTGGCCAACTATTCAAAGATCAACATCGAGCCCCGTATTCTGCGTATCCAGGGTGTCGGCGAAGCCTTCACGCTGGGTGCCGACTACTCGATGCGCGTGTGGCTCAAGCCCGACATCATGGCCCAGTACAAGCTGGTGCCGTCGGATGTGACGGCCGCCCTCGCCGAGCAGAATATCGAATCGGCAACGGGTACCCTGGGTGAAAACTCGGATAATACGTTCCAGTACACGATGAAGTACCGCGGACGTATTCAGACCCCCGAAGAGTTCGGTCAGGTAGTCATCCGCTCGGATGCCAACGGCAACGTGCTTCGGCTGAAAGACATCGCCGACATCGAACTCGGCAGCGAATCCTACGCCTACAAAGGCTACACGAACGGACACCCGGGCGTGAGCTCGATGATCTTCCAGACGGCCGGTTCGAATGCCACACAGGTCGTCAACGATGTCAACGCCCTGCTTGATGAAATCGAACAGGAGCTGCCCAAAGGCATTGCCATCGCCCACCTGCAGAGTGTGAATGACTTTCTCTACGCCTCGATGAAGGAGGTGATCAAAACCCTCTTCGAAGCTATTCTGCTCGTTATCCTGGTGGTTTACGTCTTCCTGCAGGATATCCGCTCAACGCTGATTCCGACGGTCTCGATCATCGTGGCACTGGTCGGTACGTTCGCCTTCCTTTCGGTGGCGGGATTCTCGATCAACCTGCTGACGCTCTTCGCCCTGGTTCTTGCCATCGGTACGGTCGTCGATGATGCCATCATCGTCGTCGAGGCCGTTCAGGCACGCTTCGATGCCGGATACAAATCCTCCTACATGGCCACCATCGACGCCATGTCGGGTATCACGTCGGCCATCGTCACCTCGACGCTGGTCTTCATGGCCGTGTTCATCCCCGTCGCCATGATGGGCGGTACGTCGGGAGTCTTCTACACGCAGTTCGGTATCACGATGGCCGTGGCCGTAGGTCTTTCGGCCGTCAACGCCCTGACGCTCTCCCCGGCCCTCTGCGCCCTGATCCTGAAGCCTTACCTCGACGAGAACGGCGAAATGCGCGACAACTTCGCAGCCCGCTTCCGCAAGGCCTTCAACGCCGCTTTCGGCGCCATGGTCGCCAAATACAAGCACGGCGTGATGCTCTTCATCAAACACAAGTGGCTCATGTGGTCGACGCTCGGTCTGGCCTTCGCAGCACTGGTTCTGCTGATGAACACCACCAAGACGGGTCTGGTGCCCGACGAGGACCAGGGAACGATCATGGTCAATGTCACCACGGCCCCGGGATCGTCGCTTTCCGAGACCGACAAGGTCATGAAAGAGGTCTCCTCGCGTATTCAGAACATCCCCCAGATCCGCGACTTCATGCAGACGGCCGGTTACGGTATGATCGCCGGCCAGGGCTCGTCGTACGGTATGTGTATCATCAAGCTCAAGGACTGGGACGAGCGTCCCGAGAAGGAGGATGACGTAAATGCCGTCATCAACCAGATCTACGCCCGCACGGCCGACATCAAGGACGCCCAGCTCTTCGCCGTGGCACCGCCGATGATCTCGGGTTACGGAACGTCGACCGGTTTCTCGATGCACCTGCAGGACAAGGCCGGCGGTGAACTGACCGACTTCTACAACGTCTATCTGCAGTTCATTGCAGCCCTGAACCAACGCCCGGAGATCGCCCGCGCCTACTCGACCTTCAACATCAACTTCCCGCAGTACATGGTCGACATCGACGCCGCCAAGGCCAAGCGATCCGGCGTATCGCCCACGACGATTCTCTCGACCCTTTCGGGATACTACGGAGGTCAGTATGTCTCGAACATCAACCGCTTCTCGAAGATGTACTACGTAACGATCCAGGCCGATCCGAAATACCGTCTCGACACCGAATCGCTCAACAACGTCTTCGTACGCACCGACAGCGGCGAGATGGCTCCGCTGAGCCAGTTCGTGAAATTGACGCGAGTCTACAGTTCCGAAGTGCTCAACCGCTTCAACATGTACAGTTCGATTGCCGTGAACGGTACGGCTGCCGACGGTTATTCGTCGGGTGACGCCATCAAGGCGATCCAGGAGGTTGCCGCCGAGGTGCTGCCCCGCGGTTACGGATACGAATTCGACGGCATCACGCGTGAGGAGGCCCAGACGGGCAGCAACACGATCATCATCTTCGGAATCTGTATCCTGCTGATCTATCTGATTCTGAGCGCCCTGTACGAGAGCTTCCTGCTGCCGTTCGCCGTAATTCTGGCCGTTCCGTGCGGTCTGATGGGATCGTTCCTCCTGGCCAAGATCATGGGACTGGAGAACAACATCTACCTCCAGACGGGTATCATCATGCTGATCGGTCTGTTGTCGAAGACCGCCATCCTGATCACGGAGTACGCCGCCGACCGCCGCCGTGCGGGCATGAGCCTCACACAGGCCGCCGTCTCGGCCGCCAAGGTCCGTCTGCGTCCTATTCTGATGACGGTGCTGACCTGCGTCTTCGGTATGATCCCGCTGGTACTGTCGCACGGCGTAGGTGCCAACGGTAACTCGACGCTGGGTTCGGGTGTCGTCGGAGGTATGATCGTCGGAACGCTGGCCCTGCTGTTCCTCGTGCCGACGCTGTTCATCGTCTTCGAGACCCTTCAGGAGAAACTCAAGCCCCTGGAGCTGGATCCCGATCCGCAGTGGGCCGTACGCGCCGAAGTCGAAGAGGTTAAAAACGAGAAAGAGGAGGAGTAAATCATGAGAAAAGCCATCATTATACTTGCAGCAGCGGCCATGACCGGCTGCGGCATCTACAAGCCCTACACCCGTCCGGAGGTCACGACCGACGGGCTGTACGGCACGGCCGAAACGGCCGACTCGACCACGTTGGGCGACATGAGCTGGCAGGAGATGTTCACCGACCCGCAGCTCCAGACGCTCATCACGCGGGCGCTGGAGAACAACACCGACCTGCAATCGGCAGGCTGGCGCGTCAAGGAGGCTGAAGCGACGCTCAAATCGGCTCGTCTGGCCTACCTTCCGTCGTTCAACTTCGCACCTCAGGGGTCGCTGAGCAGCTTCGACGGTGCAACGCCGACGAAAACCTACACCATTCCGGTTCAGGCCAGCTGGCAGATCGACATCTTCAACGGGCTGACGAACGCCAAGCGCAAGGCCAAGGCGCTCTATCTGCAGAGCCGGGAGTACGAGCAGGCCGTCAAGACGCAACTCATCGCCAGCGTGGCCAACCTCTATTACACGTTGCTGATGCTCGACAGCCAGTACACGGTCACGGAGGAGACGGCCGCCAAATGGCGTCAGAGCGTCGAGATGATGCGCGCAATGAAGGATGCCGGACTGACCAACGAGGCCGGTGTAGCCCAGTACGAGGCGAACACGCTCTCGATCGAGGCGTCGCTGCACGATCTGGCCTACCAGCGCCTGCAGACCGAGAACAGCCTCTGCTCGTTGCTGGGCGAAGCGCCGCACCCGATCTCACGCGGGGAGCTCGCCGCACAGCACATGCCTCAGACGCTGGCTGTGGGCGTACCCCTTCAGATGCTTGCGAACCGTCCCGACATCCGTCAGGCCGAATACTCGCTCATGCAGTCCTACTATGCGACGGCCAGCGCCCGTTCGGCCCTCTATCCGTCGATCACGTTGAGCGGAACGCTCGGCTGGACGAACAATAACGGCATCATCGTCGATCCGGGCAAGCTGATCTGGACGGCCGCCGCATCGCTGCTGCAGCCGATCTTCAACGCCAATGCCAACCGCGCACAGGTGAAGATCGCCAAGGCACAGCAGGAGGAGTCGCGTCTGGCCTTCCAGCAGACTCTTCTGAATGCCGGTGCCGAGGTCAACAACGCACTCACGCAATGCCAATCGGCCCGCGCGAAGAGCGACCTGCGGATCGGACAGATCGAGGCGCTGGAGCGTGCCGTCGAATCGACCGAACTGCTCATGCAGCACGGCACGACGACCTACCTCGAAGTATTGACCGCCCAGCAGTCGCTGCTTTCGGCCCAGCTGTCGCAGATTTCGGACCAGTTCGACGAGATCCAGGGGGTCGTGAATCTCTACCAGGCACTCGGTGGAGGTCGTGATCTTGCAACCGGAGAGGAGGAGAAGTGATGAAACGGGGAGCGACCAAGGAAGAGATCATCCGCACGACGCAGGAGATCATCTCCCGAAACGGCATCCGGGCCGTACGGGTGGATGAGATCGCGCAGACGCTGGGCATCTCGAAACGCACCCTGTACGAAATGTTCACCGACAAGAACGATCTGATCGGGGCCTGCCTGGACGCCATGCGCAACGAACAACAGGAACGCATCGTGGCCTGCCGCAAGCGCCGGAGCGGGAATCCGCTGCAGAAGACCGTGCGACTGATGAACGAATACATCGCAAACCTCTACAAGGTGGATCACAGTTTTCTCTCGGACCTGCGGCGCAAGGTGGCCTTCGCCGAACATTACGACGAGCACCGCTCCTTCTGGCACAAAGAGCTCTCGCTGCTGCTCGAGGCTTGTCGCAAACAGGAATTGCTGCTGCCGGAGATCGATGCCGAAGCCTTTGCCGATCAGTTGATGGGGACATTGCTCGATCTGAGGCTGAACGGCACCTCGCGGGAAGAGTTGAGCCTTTTCGGCCGCACGATTCTGCGTGGCGCGGCAACACGCCAGGGCATCGAGCTGATCGACAGCAAGGCGTAACGGATTCCCGCCGAAGAGCCATTCCATCCAGATTTCACGAAAAAGCCCTGCATTTTCCTGCAGGGCTTTTTCCATACCTATTGCATTTATTGAATTTTTTTTCTATATTTGCACTCAGCAAGCACGAAAAACACCCTTGAAAGAAAATGGCTGCACGACACACATATCGCAAATACGCCGGCGAGCAGAGCCGTGCGATGTCGATGATGATGGTCATGTGCAACCGAGTTCGCCGGGTGTAGTTTTTTCGTGTGCAGAAACGATACGATCCGGCTTCCCGAGAAGTCGGATTTTTTTGTGAAACCTACGATTTTGTAAAATGGATACCCGAAATTACCGTTTCGAAACCCGACAGATCCATGCCGGGCTGCAACCCGACGAACCGACCGGTTCGCGCGGCATCGCCATCTGGCCCACGGCGGCCTACCGTTTCCGCAGTTGCGACCATGCGGCCCGGCTCTTCGAGCTGAGCGAGCCCGGAAACATCTATACGCGGCTTCAGAATCCCACGACATCGGCCTTCGAGGAGCGCATCGCCGCACTGTACGGAGCCGTCGGCGCGCTGGCCGTCTCATCGGGCATGTCGGCCATCCTGGTCACGGTGCTCTCGCTGGCCCAGGAGGGGGACAACATCGTCACCTCGCCGTTCCTCTACGGCGGAACCTACAACCAGTTCCGCATCACGCTGCGCAAACTGGGTATCGACTGCCGCATTGCCCCGAATGAGAGTCCGGAGGCGTTCGAGGCCCTGATCGACGAGCGCACGAAGGCCCTCTATGTCGAGAGCATGGGCAATCCGACGTGTGCCGTCGCCGACCTGGAGGCCCTGGGCGAACTGGCCCGGCGGCGCGACGTGCCGCTGGTGGTGGACAACACGTTCGGAGCCGCGGGATATCTGTGCAATCCCTTCGATTGGGGTGCGAACATCGTCGTGGACTCCGCGACCAAGTGGATCAACGGCCACGGAACATCGATGGGCGGCGTGATCGTCGACGGCGGCAACTACAACTGGGCCAACGGCAAATTCCCGCAGATCGACGGTCCTTCGGAAGGATACCACGGATTGAACCTGTACGAAGCGTTCGGTGCCGCAGCGTTCATCGTGAAGTGCCGGGTCGACGGGTTGCGCGACATGGGCTGCTGTCCCTCGCCGTTCGACTCCTATCTGATGTTGATCGGTTTGGAGACCCTTTCGCTGCGTGTCCGGCAGGAGGTCGAGTCGACCCGCCGGCTGGCCGAATACTGCCGGCTCCATCCGAAGGTCCAGAACGTCAGCTACGTAGGCTTCGACACCCACCCGAGCCACGACAACGCCCGGAAATACTACCGTTTCGGCTCTTCGGCGGTCTTCACCATCGAGCTGAAGGGGACGCTGGAGAGCACCGTGCGGTTCGTCGAGTCGCTGCACCTGGCCGCCAACATGACGATGATCGGCGACTCGATCACCGTGGTGACGCATCCGGCCTCGACGACACACAAACAGCTGAGCGAAGCCGACCTTGCCGCTGCAGGTGTCACGCCGACGCTGCTGCGCATCTCGGTCGGTCTGGAGCATGTCGAGGATCTGATCGAGGATTTCGAACAGGCCTTCACCCACGTAGAATAACCCGCACACCGCGCCGCACAGCATGGAACCGCAGATCTATCGGGCCCCGGGGCCTTTCGAACTGGAATCGGGAGCTACGCTTCCGGAGTTGCGCATTGCCTACCACACCTACGGGCGGATGAATGCCGCTCGCAACAACGTGGTGTGGGTGTGCCACGCACTGACGGCCAATTCGGACGTCGCCGACTGGTGGCCCCACACGGTTGAAGAGGGACGGTTTCTCGATTCCGGGCGTTACTTCGTAGTCTGTGCCAACATCCTCGGCTCGCACTACGGCACGACGGGACCGCTGCACGTGAATCCCGCAACGGGGCGTCCGTGGTACGGGACCTTCCCGGCCTTTACGATCCGCGACATCGTACGGGCACATCGGCTGCTGGCCGAAGCGTTGGGCGTGGAAAGGATCTCGATGCTGGTGGGGAGTTCCGTGGGGGGATTCCAGGCCGTGGAGTGGGCCGTTGCGGAGCCCGAGCGGATCGAACGCCTCGTACTGATCGCCACCGACGCCAAGGCCTCGCCCTGGAACATCGCCATCGACGAGACGCAGCGCATGGCCATCGAGGCCGACTCGACCTTCGGGGAGGAGCGCGACGATGCCGGCATGAAGGGGCTTGCGGCGGCCCGGGCGCTGGGGCTGCTGAGCTACCGCGGACCCGCGGGCTACAACCTCACGCAACAGGACCGTGAAGAGCGCCCCGCAGTGCACCGCGCCTGCACCTACCAGCAATACCAGGGCGAGAAACTCTGCCGCCGCTACAACGCCTATTCGTACCATGCGATTCTGAACGCCTTCGATACCCACGACGTGGGATACGGACGCGGCGGGGTAGAGGCGGCCCTTGCGAAGATCCGGGCCCGGACGCTGGTCGTGGGGATCACCACCGACATCATCTTCACGCCGGAGGAGATGCGGCGCCTGCACCGTCAGATTCCCGGAAGCCTCTACCGCGAGATCGACTCGCCGTTCGGGCACGACGGATTCCTCGTGGAATACGAACAACTCAATGCGCTGCTGCTGCCCTTCGAGGCGGAGGCGTGAACCAACCCGGTCAACAAACAACAAACACACATACGGCTATGACGAAAATCAAAATCGGACTCTTCGGATTCGGCGTCGTCGGACAGGGCATCTACGAAGTGGTGCGCAAATCGAAGAACGCCCATGCCCAGATCGTGAAGATTTGCGTGCGCGATCCGCACAAACCCCGCAAGATCGAGGTCGATCCCGAGCTCTTCACCACCTCGGTGGACGACATCCTCGACAACCAGAACGTAAATCTCGTCGTCGAGGTGATCGACGATGCCCAGGCCGCCTACACGATCGTCAAACGGGCCCTGCTGCGCGGCATTCCGGTCGTATCGGGCAACAAGACGATGCTGGCGCACCACCTTCCGGAGCTGATCGAGATCCAGAAGACACGCGGTGTGGCGCTGTTGTACGACGCCTCGTCGTGCGGCTCGATCCCCGTGATCCGCAACCTCGAGGAGTACTACGACAACGATCTGCTGCTCGAGGTCAAGGGTATCCTGAACGGCTCGTCGAACTACATCCTCTCGCGCGTGTTCGACCACAAGGACTCCTATGCCAATGCGTTGGCCCAGGCCCAGGCGCTGGGATTCGCCGAGAGCGACCCGTCGTTCGACATCGAAGGTTACGATTCGCTCTTCAAGCTGGTGATCATCACGGTCCACGCCCTGGGAACGTATGTCGCTCCGGAGCGGATCTTCACCTACGGCATCTCGACGATCCACGACTCGGATATCCGCTACGCCCGCGAGAAGAACGTCAAGATCAAGCTGGTGGCACAGGTCGTGAAGGTCAGCGACGAGCACTTCACGATGTTCGTCATGCCGGAGTTCGTCACCCCTTCGAAGTACATCTACAGCGTCGACGACGAGTACAACGGCGTGGTGATCCGCGGCGAGTGCTACGACCCGCAGTTCATGTTCGGCAAGGGAGCCGGAAGCCTGCCCACGGCCTCATCGATCCTGAGCGACATCATGGCGCGGCTGAACAACTACCGCTACGAGTACAAGAAGATGAACTACATCGAAAAGCCCGACTATACGACGGACATCACGCTGAAGATCTACGCCCGTTACCGGGAGACCGACGTACAGAAAATCCTTCACTTCTCGAAGATCCACGAGCAGTTCATCAGCGAGGAGAGCAACTACGTCATCGGGGACATTCTGCTGAGCGAACTGATCGAGAAGCGACCGCAGCTTTCGGGCAAGGATGTCTTCCTGGCCAATATTCCGATCTTCTTCCTCAACCGCGACTGACGGTGAGGGGGGGGGAGAGATGGGGAAGAGAGCATGAACGGCATCCCGGATCTCGAAAGAGAGCGGGCGGAGATCTTCTCCGCCCGCTCTCTTTTGGGGAGAAGTTCCCGGAAGATTCAATCCTTGTAGTACTCCTCGCCGAGCCCGAGGGTGAAATCGCCGCGGCGGCGCCATGTGACGAGAGCCACCACGACCACCAGGGCGGCATTGAAGAGGAACGGGAAGCGTTCGCTGTGGGTATGGAACATTCCGCGGAAGAGATCCACGATAAACGGACAGACCAGCACGGCGAAATAGTTCATCGCCATGACACACGAGAGGTCCAGCGTAGCTGAACGGGGCGGCGCGATCGTGGCGGCCTTGTCGTAAATGACGGGTTGCATCACGCCGTAGCCGTAACCGGTCAGCAACGCCCCGACCAGCAGCATCGCCCCGTTGCGGAAGATACCGAAGCAGAGCAGCCCCACGGCCACCGCGATCAGCGACACGAGATTGACCTGGTATTTCAGCCGTCGGATGATGCGGTCGACGAAGAGCCCCGGGAGCATGATAGCCAGGAAGAAGAGCGAAATCAGCACCCCGGAGAAGGAGCTGCGGATCCGGTAGCCGTCGACGAGAAACGAAGCGTAGTAGACGATGGCCAGCACGGCGTAGGTGATGAAAAAGTAGAAGAGCATCAATCCGACGAGTTTGCGCGTATCGATGCGTTTGTTGCGCAGCTGGATGCTCTGTGCGGGTTCCGGTTCGGGGCGCCGTCTCCGCAGGAAGAACGACAGCACGAGAGCCACCCCCGGCAGCGTGTAGACCAGGAAGGGTAGGTGCCAGTCGACATCGGCCAGATAGCCCGTCAGTGCCGTGGCCAGAACAAGCGTCAGGTTGTTGATCGAGGAGCTGTAACCCAGTTGCCGGACCCGCCGGTTTCCGGTAAAGTATTCGACGACGAGTCCCGTGGAGAGCGGGATGACCATACCGGCCCCGATGCCGAGGATGCAGCTTACGACGATCAGCCCGACAATGCTGCGGATGAAGAGGCAGGCCACACCGCTCAGAAAGAAGATCGAGAGCCCGATAGCCAGGATGGTCTGTTGGTCGCGCCCCTCGGAGAGCTTTCCCGACAGGAGGACGAAGGGGATGATGAGCAGCGAGGGCAGCGACGTGAGCATCTGAATCTCGAGATCCGTCACTTTGGGAAAGACCTTGTTCAGATCCCCCAGAATCGGCGAGATGGCCAGTCCGGGAAGCGACGCAATGGCCGACACGGACCAGATGGCAAGCAATACGACGAGCGGAATGGTTCCTTTTCCTGTTTTGATTTCCATGTGCAAGGGATTTTCGGGGATCCCTGCAAGTGTCATACCGAAATAGCCGGACGGCTCCGGAATTCTCGTTCAGACGACACTCCGGATGTTGCGGTCTCCGGGTAAAAAAGAACCGGTTCCCAGGAGAGGGAACCGGTTCTTCATGTCATATGCTCTTTCGCCGCGACTTTCGGAGGCATTATTCCTTCACGCAGCGGACCGGAAGACCTCCAGAACGTCGCAGGGTGTAATCGTTCTGTACGGCGGCATCCGCTCCGTAATGGAAATAGACTGCCGTGGAGAGATTGCCGTCCGCCGGAGCTTCGGCCGTCCAGTAGAGGCCGATCCAGGGCTGCGCTTCATCGGCACGGGTGCTCAACGGACCGGGCTGGTCGGTGAAATAGAGGTTCTGGAACTTGCCGTCGAGATAGGTGCGGCGTCCGGCCCCCATGAAGAGCGATGAAACACCGTCCTTCTCCAACGTCACGCTGTATTTCGTATTGGCCCAGGTCAGGCTCTCCGCTTCGGGTGTCAGTCCGGCAAATGCCGCCGCCGGAGCGACCCGCCAGCCGGCCGGACAGGGATCATAGAGGCTCTTGGCCGTCCCGGGAGCGGTCCAGAGCGTAGCATCGTGGTTCCACAGCCAGTCGTAACCGGACTCCTCGACTCCGGTAATGAAGGTCATCGGATTCTGACGCGCATAGTCCAGCGTACCGTTCGCGGCGCTCGAAGAGACCGGCGTGGCCGATACGCTCGAGTTGCTGCCGTTATACATCGTGGCGGCCGTACCGCTGGCAAAGTTGTAGGAACTCGGACCGATGAAAGGATCCTTGCGGCCCCATTGATAATAGAGTCCGTAGGAGTTGCAGATGTCATCCGTCGATTCATTGCCCGAGGCCAGCGCTCCGAGATTGCGGGCCATCATCGTATAGCCGTTGAACTCTTTCTGGTTTTCAGCCGCTGCCGGGTCGTAATCCGCAGCCCACACGTGCCAGCTCCAAAGGAGCGTTCCCGCAGCATCGTAGGCGCCGATCAGGGCATTTCCCGACTTGATGATCTCTTCGTTGTCGCTGTCCTCCGCCACGTAGAACGAGGCCTTGCCGTTCTGCAGCGTGAGGTACTGGATCAGATTCGTACGGCTCTGCCAGATGACACTCACCGAAGCCGTTGCAAGCGACTCTCCGTCGCTGCGGTGTTCGACATCGAGCAGATAGTTGGTCTGTTTTTCATGAACCAGATAGCTGTTGGCACGCTGTGCGGAGAGGTCCTCGCGTTTGACCACTCCGACGAAGATCGTGGCCGTTCCCGAAGCACCGCCGCCTCCCGTTCCGCTCAGTGTCACCGAACCGGTCTTGTCGACGTCGTCATCGAACGACGACGGGGGAGTGACCGTCACGGTCTGTGCCGCAGCATCCAGCACCACGTCATCCCACCCGGAGGGTTTGCTCGAGACGGTGAAGCTATTGAGGTTCGAGGCCGTGAAGTGAACCGTCACGGAGGCCATGTCGCCCCCTTCGGCAAAGAAGATGGCGGGCGAATCGAAGGCAAGCGATCCGGTCACGTCATCGTCGCCGCACGAAATGAAGAGGGCGGCGGCAAGAACACAGCACCACCCGGCGAGTCTTTTCATATTCATCGTGTATTTACTGAATTTCAATTCCAAAAAACCGTTGCAAAGATACCAAAAAGCGGGAAAAATCCCATATCGGAGGGGTGAATTTTCCTTCCGGGAACAATTATTGCCACCCTCTGAAGAACGAACAACCAAAGCAATATAGTATGTCGACACGGAAAATTGAAACGGGGAGTCACCCGGCCGATGAACGCTTCAGCATCACGGTCAGCGAAAAAGGTCCCTACCTGGTTTTCGGACGTCCGCCGCTGGCCACCCAGTTCATCATGCTCAACGGCGAATACGAAAGCTGGTATTTCCAGCCGGGGCGACACTTCCCGACGGAATCGGAGCCTACGGCGCTGTGTCGCTGCGGAGCCTCGAAGCACAAGCCCTATTGCGACGGGAGCCACACCTCGGCAGCGTGGGATCCGACGCTCACGGCCCCGGATGAGGCACTGCTCGACCATTCGGAGGAGATCCGCGGCGAGACGCTCTCGATGAGCGACAATGCACAATACTGCGTCTTCGCACGCTTCTGCCACGCCGCGGGAGATGCCTGGAACCTCATCCGACATTCGGCGGATCCAACCTCCCGCCACCTGGCCATCCGCGAAGCATCGATGTGTCCCGGCGGACGTCTGATGGCTTGGGACCGCACTTCGGGACGTCCCTATGAATTCCGTTTCGAGCCGAGCCTGGGTTTGATCGAGGACCCGACGATCGGCAGCAGCGGCGGACTGTGGGTCCGCGGAGGAATCCCGCTGCGCCGCGAAACGGGCGCCACCTACGAGATCCGCAACCGCATGGTGCTCTGCCGCTGCGGACAATCGGCCAACAAGCCCTACTGCGACGGCACGCACGCCGCCATCAAATGGCAGGACAACCTGGACAGCGCCCCGGAGGAGGCATCGGTCCCCGTCTCGGAGAAGGAGGCGATCCCGGTTTCCGAGGGGTGACAGACGCTCCGCCACGGCCGTCCGGCTCTTCACCCAGGAGGGCCGTTATCCCGTTGCGCCCGCACAACTCCGGTCATTCCGCCTCAAAGGGCCGAAGACCCGCAACTCACTCCTTCGAATCCCGGGCGTGAAAATAACGATGGAAGAAGAGCATCTGCGAGGGGAGCGAAATGGCCCAATAGGCGCTGTTGTGGGCTCCGGGCCGCACCTGGAAATCGTGCCCCACGCCGAGTTTGAGGAGTTTTTCGTGCAGATTCAGATTCACCTGATAAAAGAAGTCCTCATACCCGCAATCGAAGATCAGGGCCAGCTCTCCGTTTTTGAGGTTGTCGACCTGTTCGATCACCGTATGGGCACTCCAGCGTTCGGGATAGTCTTTCTCTTCGCCCAACTGCTCCTTCATGTTCCACGAATCGGGGAAGGGGCGGATATCCACTCCTCCGGAGGTGGAGCCGGCGGCTCCGAAACGCTCCTTGTGGCGCAAAGCGACCCACAATGCACCGTGGCCGCCCATGCTCAGTCCCGTGATGGCACGTCCCTCCCGCTCGGGCAGCGTCGGATAACGGCTGTCGATCCAGTCGACGAGCTCCTGCGAAACGAAGGTCTCGAATTGCGAGTTGGGATTGAGCGGGCTGTCCCAATACCAGCTTCTTTCACCGTCGGGGCAGACCAGAATCATCCCGAAGCCGTCGGCCAGGCGCCTGAGATCGGTAATCTGAAGCCAGGAGAGGTACGAACCGCCGTGACCGTGCAGAAGATAGAGCGTCGGGAAACGCTGCGCGTCGACCGCAGCATCGGGAACGACCACAACGGCCGGAATCTCGCGCTGCATCTTGGGACTGAAGACTGCCACGGTGTCGATTCTCGCCGCGGAAACCGATACGGCGACCAGAAGCATCGCCAAAAGGAGGGTTATTCTTTTCATTTTATACAGATTTGGATTTGACGTTCAAAAAAAGGGGCGCCGTAAACGCCCCGAAACATATTCACGGAAAAACTACTTCTTCTCCGGTTTGGCAATGGTCTCGCGCATCTGCGTGTCGGCCATGATGTTCTTCATGCGGTAATAGTCCATGATGCCGAGATTGCCGTTGCGGAAGGCCTCGGCCATGGCCAGCGGCACCTCGGCCTCGGCCAGAATCACCTTGGCGCGGGCATCCTGCGCCTTGGCGCGGTTCTCCTGTTCGAGCGCCACAGCCATGGCACGCCGCTCCTCGGCCTTGGCCTGGGCGATGTTCTTGTCGGCCTGGGCCTGGTCCATCTGCAACTGGGCTCCGATATTCTTTCCCACGTCGATGTCGGCAATGTCGATCGAGAGGATCTCGAAGGCCGTACCGGCATCGAGGCCCTTTTCGAGTACCACGCGGGAGATCGAGTCGGGATTCTCGAGGACGATCTTGTGCGTGGCGGCCGAACCGATCGACGAGACGATTCCCTCACCCACACGCGCCAACACAGTCTCCTCCCCGGCACCGCCGACGAGCTGCTTGATGTTCGCACGCACCGTCACACGGGCCTTGGCAATGAGCTGAATACCGTCCTTGGCCACGGCGGCAACCGGCGGCGTGTTGATCACCTTGGGATTGACCGACATCTGCACCGCCTCGAAGACATCGCGCCCGGCCAGATCGATGGCCGTAGCCATCTTGAAGTCGAGCATGATGTTGGCCTTCTGGGCCGAGACCAGCGCATGAACCACGTTCGTAACGTTACCGCCGGCCAGATAGTGGGCCTCGAGTTCGTTGGGATTGAGCGCCAGTCCGGCTTTCGTGCTCTCGATCATCGACGAGACGATGATCGAAGGCGGCACCTTGCGCCAGCGCATCAGCACCAGCTGCAACAGGCTGATCCGCACGCCCGACACCAATGCCGAGAACCACAGTCCCACGGGGATGAAATAGAAGATGAGCCAGATGGCAAAGAGGCTCACAAAGACGATCAACACGATCATACCTACCTGAAAGTCCATACGTAAGGGGGTTTATTTGACAATTTTCACGATGACGCTGAAATTTTCGAATCCCACGACCTCGACCTCACACCGCGGATCGACATAGGCTCCGGTCGATTTGGCCTCATAGACCTTTCCATCGATCTCGACCTTTCCCATCGGAGAGAGGCGCGAAAGGGTCGTGCCGCGATCGCCGATCCGCAGCTCCTCGGCCGGCATGACAGGCATGCTCGACGAGCGGATCTCCTGCCGCAGCGAGAAGCGCTGCCAGGTTTTGGCTCGCAGCGACACCACGACGGCCACGAGCGACACGAGCAGGATCACGACGATGACCGTCACGCCGCCCACCGTTCCGAAGTCCCGGAACGACAGGTAGATGGCACCGCCGTAACTGACCATCGCAAGGATGGCGCCGACCGATACACCGGGCAACAGGATCAGCTCGGCTACCAGAAAAAGCAGCCCGAAGAAGACAAGCAAAACGACGTAGAACAGTTCCATAGAGCGAAGCGTTGGACGAGTTTATCGTGTAACGAGTTTATTTCAAGGGTTCGGCACCTCGACGACCTTGATCTCGAGCGTCGGATCCTGTTGCCGGACGGCCGCAGCCAGCCGGTCGGCTACGGCGCGGTCATCGAAGCCGCCGACGATGAACAGCTGCTGCCCGACGCGCGAAAGTTCATGTCCGGCGGCCGTCTCCGATATGATCTGTTTCACCGCATCCGGCAGGGCATCCGTACCGGTGATCTCGACCCGGTAGAGGATGTTCAGAGCCTCGGGATCGCGCGAAAGGTTACGCTCGACACCGTCGGTCCACACCACGATCTCGGGACGCAGAAAACCGTGCTCTTTCAGGATCTTCTGAGTCTCCTGCGCCCCCTCCAGCGTGGCGAAGCCGCCCGTATAGTAGCACCACTTGCCCTCGTCGTTGATCAGATAGAACAACGGATAGGCTCCGCGGAAGGTGGCGGCGGCCCGTTTCGTATTGAACGTTCCGAGCAGGATCCGATAGATCGTGCCGTTGGCGTAGACCTTGCATTCGGGAATCGGATGCTGGTACGTGTATTTGGGCTGCGACGAAAAGGCCACGCTGTCGTAATCGAGGAAGTAACGTTCGGCCACGTCGATGCGCGGCATCCGCACGTCGAACTCCGCCAACTGTGCGGCAACCCCCCGCAGCGAGTCGCGCGCGGCATCCAGCGAGAGCTCCTCCGCCACGGCGGCCTCGTAATCGACCATCACCCGCTTGCGGAGGAAATAATCCGTCACGGCATCCGAAGCCGTCGTGCCGCGCAGTTCGGTCAGGCGCCGCGAAGCCTGCGAGAGGGCCTCCTCCTGGTGAGAAAGCACCTCCTCACGCCCGAGTTCATCGAGGACATAGCCGTAGGCGTAGTTCTTGTTGTCGAAGATGTAGTTCCAGACCTCGGCAAGCGAATCCGCCAGCACGCGGTTCACCCCCTGCAGGGCATTCAACCGTTCGTAGATCTCCATCGCCTCGGTCTCGGTGCTCACGGCGGCATAGGCCTCGGCCAACTCCGACAGCGTACCGTAATTGGCCATGAAACGATTCACATACTCCTCGGCCCGAGGCTCCAGACGCTGCGCCTTGCACAGCGCCGCATAATCCGCCTCGGCCAGATGTTCGCGGAAATAGAGGTTGTCCACCAGATTGCGCACCTTCAGCGAATCGGGAATCGCCGCCCCGGGCTCCTCCCGAACGGGCCCCGCCGACGAAACGCCGCCGTCCAGATTGGCCAGCACCCACTCCTGTTCGATGGAGTTGATGCGGTCGATCAGCCGCCCCTTGGCATTGCGGATCTCGAAAATCCGGCTTTCGAGCTGCAGGATCTGCTGCGAATAGCTTTGACGCTGCGCGGGATCCTCACGCAGCTGCCGGCGCAGTTGCGCCACGGCATTCACGATCGAATCCTCACGCTGCTGCAGACGCGCATCCTCCCCGAGCAGCGACATGTACTCCTTATTGTTCTCCAGCCCGGCAATACGGGCCTCGACGGCAGGCTGCTGGGCCCGCGAAAAGCCCGCTGTCAGAAACAGCGCACCGAGCAGACAATATATGAAAGCATTGCGAAACATCATACTTCGGATTATCTCCACCATTTAATCAAAAAGATCTGAATCAGACCGAAAATCTCCAGACGCCCCAACAGCATCAGCAACGTATTCGTCATTTTGAAAGCCGACGGCATCGCCGACCAGTTGTCCATCGACCCGACCTCGCCGAATCCCGGTCCCACGTTGCCCATCGAAGCGACCGACCCGGTGAAACTGGTC
>CALUJN010000064.1 GCA_944320985.1 uncultured Alistipes sp.
GTGTACATAGGACTTTCACTATATATGAGTTTGGGCACCCATAATATAAGGAATAATTCTATTTGTATGCTGTGCTTTAACATTTTGATGCAATTTTAAGAGAATGAAATAAGTTTAAATCACTTCAGGGTTTTTTTACAAAAAATATCATTTTTAGACATATTTATGCAATTTTCGGTTCATATAAGGATAATTTTCGGTCCGGAAAAAGGGAACTAACTTTCAATTTTCGGTCTATCATCCATGATAAAAAACACTGATTGAAAATATATTACAAGAACAATTGGCCAAAAAGTCGGAGGTTTTTTCGAAAAGAGATAAAAAATCAGAAGAAAAACGGAGTTTTTCTCCCGAGAAGCGACCGATTCAACACAGAAAATCGCCCTTAAGCCGCACGGCAAAATCTTTCCAAGGAAGCGACTCCACCCGTTTCGAAGGTAAACCCGTCCGGAACGAGGAAGCAATCCCGGGAAGAGTGCAACCACAGACCCTGCCCGCCGCATGACTCCTCTCAAGACACGGCAAGGATGCGAACAGGCAAAGAAAAGTCCTCTCTTCCGATAAAATCATGCGAAGCGTGCCGTTACAATACCATTAAAATAACGATTCGGCAAAACCCGGCCAAAACGCTATATCACTGGTTGCAAGCAGTCTCAAGACGCAGATAGGACCCCGAATCATTTCGTCCAAAGAGTTTTATGCGGCAAAATGAACAAAAAAGCATTATATTTGCTTGACAATAAACCCAGCAATACTCCATCGCGGCACAGCATCCTCACTCCGCAAAACGAACAATGCCGTACCGCCGTATTTTTTGAGACACTTGCCATGAGTGAAGCCGAGATTTGGTCGAGATTCAGATCGGGAGATCAGGACGCCTTCGCCGACGTATACAATCTGTATGTCGACGACCTCTATCGCTATGGCATGAAAATGGTCGACGGAAATCGCGATCTGGTAATCGATGCCATACACGACGTATTCGTCAAACTCTATGAACTGAATGCCTCCTCGACCGTCGTGCTCAATCCCCGGTTCTATCTGCTGAAGGTCCTCCGGGGCCAAATCCTCGACAATCTCCGCAAGGAGCGGGGCCTCAAACGGGCCGACATCTCCCGCATCCCCTTCACGGTCGAATACCGCCTCTCGAACGAAGAGTTCTCAAGCGCCGAACAACAGGCCGAAATGTTCGAACGATACCGGCAGGTCGTCTCCGCCATGACCGAACGCCAGAAAGAGGCCATCTACCTCCACTACTCGCTCGGCCTCTCCTACGACGAGGTCGCCGCACTGATGGACATGAACGTCCAGTCGGTGCGGAATCTCATCCACCGAAGCGTCGAACGAATCCGCAAAATGCTCAAGCTCTCCACCTTTTTGTTTTTTTTCAACATAGTGTGAGTATATTCGGGCTGCCCGGAGGGTCTATAGAAGTGAAGGACCTTCAAAACGGCCCGCTACCAACCCATCATGAACAAAGACCTGGACCTGCTGGATTCCATCTTCACCCGGTTCGAATCCATCGAACAAGAGCTTGACAACCAAACCCGGAAAATGCTCTGGGAACGGATCGCCCGCGATACCCTCCAAAGCAACCACGCTCGGAGCCTTACGCCACACGCCTCGCGCAGACGCCGCCTGTTCACCGCCGTCTCGGCTGCAGCCGCCGTGCTGATCCTCTGCCTGGCCGGATACTTCTCCTTCCACACCGAACCCGACTCCCCAATCAACTACGACTCCGTGGCGCAATACTTTCCCCACGAAATCGAAAACATCCAACTCGTGCTCCCCGACCGGATCGTCGAAATCCGCAAAAACCCGTCGGTCGTCTATGAGCCGGGGTGCGTCATCGCCGACGGTGTAAAATACCCCATCGCCCAATCCGACGAAATCCACCAGTTCATCGTCCCCTTCGGCAAGACCGCCGACGTGCAGCTCGCCGACGGATCGAAGGTCCGCGTCAATGCCGGCAGCAAACTGATCTACAAATCCGGAATGGGCGGCACACGACGGCAGGTCTACGTCAACGGCGAAGTCTTCCTGGATGTCTTCCACGACGAAAACCGCCCCTTCACCGTCAAGACCAACCGTCTGGATGTCCGTGTCCTGGGAACCGAATTCGACGTGCGGGCCTACGACGACGAAGAGGTGCAGTCGGTGGTCCTGGTCTCGGGATCGGTCTCCGTGAGCGCCGACCTGCTCGACCAGCGGTACCGCATCTCCCCCGAACAGTGCTTCTCCTACAACACCTCCAACTGCGACATCAGCATCCGCCAGGTCCCCGTCGAAAACTACATCGCCTGGATGGACGGCCTGATGATCCTCGACAACGCCCCCCTGAAGGAGGTATTCCGCCAGATCAACCGCTACTACAACGTCGAAATCGTCTACGACAGTTCGCTGGAAAACGTCCGCATCAGCGGAAAACTCGATATCCGAAGCTCGGTCGAGGACACGCTCGAAACCATCGGCCTGGTCGCCGGCACCCAATACCGCTTCGAAGAGGGCAAGTACTGCATCTCAGCCAGATAGAACAACCTTTAATACAACCGTCATGATACACAAACGCACCGTCAGGCAACTCCTTGCCTTGTCGGTATTCCTTGTCGTTTCCGTCGTCTCGGCCCATGCCCAGGGGCTGAGCCTGGAGCTGAGGAATACCTCATTGAAGGAGGCGCTGACAACCATCGAAAAGGAATCCGGGTACATATTCCTTTACAACGCCAAATCGGTCGATCTGAACCAGCAGGTAAGCTGCTCGGTCCGGCATGCCTCCCTCGACGAAGTAATGAAGAGCATCCTGCCCGCCGGATTGACCTACGAAGTGAAGAACCGCCAGGTGGTCATCTACGGCGTCGCGGACGAACGCGGCACCCCAACCGACGTCAAACGCGTCGCCGAACGCCGCGAGGCCACCATCTCGGGCCGTGTGACCGACCACGCGGGTGAACCGCTCGTCGGCGTGAGCATCGTCGAAAAGGGCACCTACAACGGTACGGTCTCCGATGCCGACGGAGGATTCACCCTGCAACTCGAAAATGCCGCCAACGCCGTGCTCACGTTCAGCTACCTGGGATTCAACCCCCTCGAGTACAGCGTGGGCGCCCAGACCTCCGGCATCACCATCGTCCTCGAGGAGGATACCGTCATGCTCAACGACGTGGTGGTCATCGGATACGGCAAGCAACGCAAGGAGAGCGTCACGGCCGCCATCTCCACCATCGCCATGGACGACCTGGTCCAAACCCCGCAGGCCAACATCAGCAACATGCTCGTGGGCCGCATGCCCGGTCTGATCGCCACCCAGCGCAGCGGCGCCCCCGGCGAAGACTTCTCGGATCTCTACATCCGCGGCGTAAGCACCTTTACCGACAACTCCTCGCCGCTGATTATGGTCGACGGCGTCGAGCGTTCGAACTTCAACGGCATAGACCCGAACGAGATCGAATCGCTGAGCATCCTCAAGGATGCCTCCGCAACGGCCGTCTACGGTGTCAAGGGCGCCAACGGCGTCATTCTCATCACCACGAAAAAGGGTACGATCGGCGCACCGAAAATCAGCTACTCGTGCAACTTCGCCATCCAGCAGAGCACCAAACTCCCGAGCTACCTGAACAGCGCCCAGTACGCAACCCTCTACAACGAAGCCGGCGAGAACGACGCCCGCGTCACCGGTTCGGAGTACATCCCCCGCTTCACGGACAAGGACATCGAACTCTACGCCAACGGCTTCGACCCGATCCTGCACCCCAACACCGACTGGATCGGCAGCTTCATCAAGAACATCTCGACCCGCACCCAGCACAATGTCAACATCTCGGGCGGTATCGAGAAGGTGCAGTACTTCATCTCGGGAAGCTACTACGATCAGACCGGTATCTACAAAAATACGAAAATCGATTCGGACCACGACGTGAACCCCCGTGACACGAGGTACAACTTCCGCTCGAACTTCGACTTCCAGATCACCCGCGACTTCACGGCCCAGCTGCAACTGGCGGCCCAGATCGAGACCGTCGTCTCGCCGAGCGGCGGCAACAGCAGCATCTGGGAGGCCATCTCCTTCGCCAACCCGCTCTCCTCGCCCGGACTGGTCGACGGCAAGATCGTCAAGATCGAAAACGGCGTGGGCAGCGTCAACCCCTGGCAGGTGCTTCTGAGCAACGGCTACCGCAAGATGAGCAGCAACAACCTCAACTCCTCGCTGCGGCTGGACTACGACCTCTCGCACCTGGTCACCAAAGGGCTCTCCGTACACGGCCGCGTTGCCTACGACAGCTACTACTACAGCAGCCGGCGCTACTCGAAAAGCTTCCCCTACTACCTGGCTTCGCGTGACGTCGAAGACCCCGACTACATCCATCTGGTGCCGCAGTCCGAAGAGTCCGTCTGGTCGGTATCGAACAGCTGGAGCAAAAACCGCAAGGTCTATCTCGAGGCCGGCATCGACTACGACCGCACCTTCGGCGACCACAAGGTCACGGCGCTGCTGCTCTACAACCAGAGCAAATACTGGTCGCCCTCGCTGGCCTACTACGTGCCCAACGCCTATCAGGGTCTGGTAGGGCGTCTGACCTACGAATACGACTCGCGCTATCTGTTCGAGTTCGACATGGGATACAACGGCACGGAGAACTTCGCCAAGGGCAAGCGTTTCGGATTCTTCCCGGCCGTCTCCGCAGGCTGGATCCTCTCCGAGGAGCCCTGGATCCCGGACAACGACATCCTAACCTACATGAAGATCCGCGCCAGCTACGGTGAGGTCGGCAACGACCAGATCGGCGGCGAGCGCTTCCTCTACCTCCCCTCATCGTACGGTCCGGCCGACGACACGGCGGTCAACCGCTACAATTTCGGGATCTCGACGAATCCCAACAGCTCGCTGGCCATCATCGAAAACAAGATCGGCAATCCCGACCTTACGTGGGAACGCGCCCAGAAGACCAACGTCGGCATCGACTTCAACATGTTCAAGAACAAGCTCTCGGTCCAGTTCGACTGGTTCTACGAGTACCGCGACAACATCCTGGCCAACCGCTCGACCAGCCCCGTCATCATCGGAGCCAACCTCCCGGCCTACAACCTCGGCTCGATGAAGAACACCGGCTACGAGGCCGACGTGACGTGGCGCGACCGGATCGGAAAGGTCAACTACTGGGCCCGCTTCAACTGGTCGTTCGCACGCAATACGGTCCTCTACAAGGACGAGGTCGAAAAGGAGTTCCCCTACCAGATGGAGACCGGACGCCGCTACGGACAGTTCTACGGACTGATCTTCGACGGGTACTACAACACCTGGGAGGAGATCAACGCCTTGGACCGCCCCGTCAGCGCCTGGAACGGCAACAACCTCCAGCCCGGAGACTGCCGCTACGTCGACGTCAACAAGGACGGAAAGATCGACAATTACGACATGGTGCCCGTCGGATACTCCAACATCCCGGAGATCATCTACGGCATCTCGTTCGGGGTTTCGTGGAAGGGCATCGACTTCTCGGCCCTCTTCCAGGGCGCCGACAACGTCTCGATCAAGTACTACGGACGTTCGCTGTGGCCCTTCTCCAAGAGTGAGGAGAGCGCCAAGAGCCTGATCCTGGGACGATGGACCCAGGAGCGCTACGAAGCCGGCGAGAAGATCACCTTCCCGCGATTGTCGCTCAACCCCAACAGCGAATCGGACAACAACTACCGCCCCTCGTCGCTCTGGATCCGCGACGCCGACTACATCCGCCTGAAAAATCTCGAGATCGGCTACACGTTCAGCAAACGCATCACCGACAAACTCCATATCGAGGCGCTGCGCATCTTCTTCAGCGGCACCAACCTTTTCACCTGGACCGATGTGATCGATTTCGACCCGGAGGCCCTCTCCACCACCGGCAATACCGAAATCAACACCTATCCGTTGCAGAAAGTCTACAACATCGGATTGAACATTACATTCTGACAGCCATGAAAAAACTATACCTCTTTGCGGCAGCCCTCCTGCCGGCACTCTTCCAGGCCTGCGATTTCCTGGAGGCACCCCCTTCCACGGGGCTGAACGAGGACGGCGTGTTCGCCGACCGGGCCCTGGCCGAACAGTACATCACGGGCATTTACGCCGAAGGCATGCCCCTGGGATTCTCCATGGGTTCGTCGGGCATCGACCGGGGGCTGTGCGCCACCTCGACCCATGCCGGAGCCTGCGACGAGGCCGAATCCGGCACCTCGTGGGACAAAACCAACGTCTCCTGGAACGTGAACAACCACAACAACAACGACATCGACTGGGAGGAGGACCCCCGCCACAACACCCGCTGGAGCACCATCCGCAAGTGCAACATCGTGCTGGAGCGGATCAACGAAGTGCCGTACGACCCGGGAGACCCCGACTTCAACAGCCGGTCGATGGGCGAAGCCTACTTCATGCGGGCCATCGTCTTCTGGGAGGGTGTCTACCGCTACGGCGGACTCCCGATCGTCGACCACCGCATCTCGGGGGCCGAAACGGGCAAGATTCCCCGCAGCACCTTCGAAGAGTGCATCGAGTTCATCGTCCAGGACTGCGACAAGGCCGCCGAGTTGCTTCCCGTCAAATACACGAACAGCACGCTGGTGGGCCGCGCCACGCGCATCGCCGCTCTGGCCCTCAAGTCGCGGGTGCTGCTCTACGCCGCCAGCCCGCTCTTCAACACCGATTCGCCCTACATGTCGCTCGGCGGTGAGAACGCCAAACTGACCAGCTACGGAAACTACGACCCCGAGCGCTGGAAACGGGCCGCCGATGCCGCCAAGGAGGCCCTCGACGCCGCCCTCGACGCCGGGTACGCCCTCTACAGGGGAGGGACGCCCGAAACCAACTACGAATACGTCTGGACGCAGCCCGACAACGTCGAGATCATCCTGGCCAACAAGAAGTACCGGAACTTCAGCACCTCGAACAATCCCATCACGGGCAACATCCCCCAGTGGGCCGGCAGTTCGTGGTCGGACGGCGGTCTGTTCGCCACCTTCAACTTCGTGCGCAAATACGAGAAACGTGACGGCACACCCCAGACCTGGTCGATGGAGGGCGGCGACGACCTGCTGCAGAAATACGCCGAACTTGACCCGCGTTTCGCCCAAACCATCGGCTACCAGGGTTCGGTGTGGAGCGATGAAATCGGCAAACTCGACTTCCTGCCCACCGGCGCCCACTACGTCTCCTACGACAAGACCAAACACCTGGTCCGCAAATGGGTGCCCCGCACCCTGAAGGCCACCTCGCCGAAGAACTACACCAACATGGACTGGATCGTCTTCCGCGTCGCCGAACTCTATCTGAACTACGCCGAGGCCCTGAACGAATACAAGGGGCCAACGGCCGAAGCCTTCGCCGCCGTCAACGAGGTCCGCTCGCGCTCGGGCATGCCCGACTTCCCGCAATCGCTCGACCAGGACCAGTTCCGCGAGAAACTGCGCAACGAACGCGCCGTGGAGCTCGCCTTCGAAGACCACCGTTTCTGGGACATCCGCCGCTGGATGATCGCCGAACAGGAGGGCGTCATGCAGGGCGACATGTACGGCCTGCAGATCTCGGCCATCGTCGGCTCGGACGAAATCCACTACAAGCCCTATGTCTTCGAGAAACGACTCTGGAATGCCCGCTCCTATCTGCACCCGATCAAACAGAATGAAATCGAAAAGGGATACATGCTCCAGAACCCCGGTTGGTAGAATTAACACGTTGAAAACATGAAACTGCACCTATCCATAAAACAGATCCTGCGAAGCGTCGCCCTGTGGACGGCCTGCGGCCTTCCGCTCACCCTGCCGGCAGCCGGCCGCGACTCGCTGCGCATCAGCGTCGCATACGGAAGCCAGCAAGAATGGGAACGTACCGAAGCCCAGTCGAGCGTCTCGGGCGAGGAGCTGCTGCGCACCACCTCGGCCAACGTCGGCAATGCCCTCCAGGGACGGCTCCCCGGCCTCACCCTGCTGCAGCAAAGCGCCGAACCGGGGTATGACTTCGACATCACGAACCTGGCCATGCGCGGCCGGACGACCTATACGGACAACTCCCGGATGCTTGTCTTCGTAGACGGGTTCGAGTCCACGATCGAGAGCCTGACAGCCTCCGAAATCGAATCGGTAACCCTGCTCAAGGATGCCGCAGCCCTGGTTCTCTACGGCATGCGCGGCGCCAACGGCGTGCTGCTGGTCACCACCAAACGCGGCCTGGATTCGCGCCCCGACATCAAGGTCCGCATCCAGTCGGGCATCCAGCAGGCCATGGCCCTGCCCGACCCCGTGGACTCCTACACCTATGCCTCGCTCCACAACCTGGCTTCGGCCAACGACGAGCGTACGCCCCTCTACGGACAGCAGGCCCTCGACGCCTACCGGAACGGCTCGGATCCCTACCTCTACCCCAATGTGAACTGGAAGGAACAGATGCTCCGCAAGATCGCTCCCCTGACCACGGCCGACATCTCGTTCCGCGGAGGCAACCGGATTGTCAAGTACTACCTGCTGGTCGGACTCACCAACAACCAGGGATACTACAAAGGCACCGACTCCAAACGCCGCGAGAACTCCAATGCCTACTACAACGCCTTCAACATCCGTTCGAACATCGACATCAACATCACCAAACGCCTCTCGGCAGCCCTGAGTTTCGGCGGATGCATCGGTGACCGTTCGGTTCCAGGCGGAGGCAGCTCGGCCTACAGTCTGCTGAGCTCGATCTACACCACGCCGCCGAATGCCTTCCCGGTGCGGAACCCCGACGGGAGTCTGGGCGGAAGTTCGCTGCTGACCAACCCCGTGGGCGAACTGCTCTACCGCGGAGTCTATCGCGAAAACAGCCGCACCTTCCAACTCGTCTTCACGCCCCGCTACCAGCTCGACTTCATCACCCGCGGCCTCAGCCTCAGCGCCTCGGTCGCCTACAACAACTACATGGCCGATTCGTCGGTCAAGAACCGCAACTACGCCCGCTACGCCCTCTCACCGGGTGAGAATGCCGGCGAGTATGTCTACACGCAGTACGGAGCCGACGAACCGCTGGAGGCCTCGGAAGGGTTCCGTACGGACTGGAGCCGCATCAACTTCCGCGTCTCGCTCGACTACGACCGCTCGTTCGGCCGGCATGACGTTTCGGCCGGAGCCTTCTTCCTGACCGACAAGTATCGCGAATACGCCGTGCGTTCGGACATGAAGTACGTCAATTTCGCGGCCCGAGCCACCTACTCCTACGACAAGCGCTACATCGCCCAGATCGCCGCCTCCTACACGGGTTGCGACGACTTCGCTCCGGGACACCGTTTCGGACTCTTCCCCGCCGTATCGGTCGGCTGGGTACTCTCCAACGAATCGTGGCTCAAGCCGGCAGAGTCGATCGAATACCTGAAGCTGCGGGCTTCGGTCGGGCTGGTCGGAAACAACCGCAACGACGCCGGACGCTATCTCTACGACGAGTCCTACGCCTCGACAGGCTCCTACCTGCTCGGCACCGGAAGCTCCGCCACGGGTGCCTTCGGCAGTACGATCATCTCCAATCCGGCACTGACCTGCGAAAAGGAGCTCATCGCCAACGTCGGTCTCGACGCGGAATTCGGGTTCGGACTCTACCTGAGCGCCGACTACTTCGACCGCAGGCGTACGGGCATCGTGGACCAGGCCGAAGCCACCACGCCGGGATTCATCGGCGCCTCTTCGAGCGGGATCCTCCCCTACATGAATGTCGGCGAGGTCCGTAACCGCGGCTTTGAGCTCACGCTCGGGTGGGAGAAAAGGAGCCGCGCCGTCACCTGGTCGGCCGAAGCCTCGGTGTGGTACGCCCGCAACGAGATCCTCGACATGGGCGAGGCTGCCAGACTCTACGACTACCAGTACCGCAAGGGGCATCCCGCCGGAACACCCTTCGTCCTGGTCGCCGACGGACTCTACCAGAAGGAGGACTTCAATGCCGACGGTTCGCTGGCCGACGGGCTTCCCGTCCCGCAGTATGGAGCCGTCAAACCCGGCGACATCAAGTACGTGAACCAGAACGACGATCAGGTCATCGACAGTTACGATGCCGTGCCGGTCGGCTATTCCGAACTGCCCGAATGGAACTACGCCTTCACGGGACGCCTCAGCTGGAAGGGGCTCGAACTCGAGTTGCTGTTCCACGGCGTCGCCCACCGCGACCTCTATCTGAGCGGTCCGACCGTCTGGTCGTTCCAGGACAACGGTTCGGCCTCGGCCCTGGCCCGCGACAGCTGGACGGCTGACAATACGGACGCCTCCTATCCGCGACTCTCGCTCTCGGAGTTCGACAACAACTACCGCACCTCCACCTTCTGGCGGCGCAACGGCGGCTACCTGCGTCTCAAGAACCTCTACCTGGCCTACAACATCCCCTCGCGCAAAGCGGCCGGACAGAGCAAGGTCTGTGTCTATTTCAACGGCACGAACCTCCTGACATGGAGCGACCTGGGCGATCTGGCCGACCCGGAAAGCAACGACCTGATTACATATCCCCTGGCCCGAACCTACAGCCTGGGACTGAAATTCACCTTCTAAGACTGCTGACAAGATGAAACGATTCATAAACGTACTGTTTGCCCTGTCGATCGTATCCGCAGCCGGATGTTCGAATTTTCTCGAACGGGAATACGACTCGTACGTCGACAAGGAGCGCACCTACATCTCGTACGAAAAGACGAGCCAGGCGCTGGTGAACGTATACCGGTACCTGCCCGACGGACTCAACCGCATCGGCTCCGACGCCATGTTCGACGCGGCGACGGACGATGCCGAATTTACCGTCGAAACCAACTCCGTACAGCGGTTCAACACCGGGGCCTGGAGTCCGCAATACAACCCCGACGATCAGTGGAACTCGCTCTATACCGGTATCCGCTATGCGAACGAATTCATCGAAAACGTCCACCACGTCGATCTGGACAACTACCGCCTCGACCCGAACAACCAGACCGAATACCAGAACCGCCTGAAGGATCTGGACATCTGGGAGAACGAAGCCCGTTTTCTGAGGGCGTTCTTCTACTTCGAACTGCTCAAGCGTTACGGCCCGGTGCCGATCGTCACCACGGTGCTGCCCGTCTCGGGCGACTACTCCGACGTCGAACGTCCGTCGCTGGACGAGGTCGTCTCGTTCATCTCGGACGAATGCGACAAGGCGGCCGCCGGGCTGGAGACCTATCCCTGGCGCGACAAGGCCTCGGCATACGGTCGGGCCACGAAGGGTGCGGCCCTGGCGCTCAAGAGCCGGCTGCTGCTCTACGCCGCCAGCCCGCTCTATCTCGACTGGACCAACACGGACGAAAGCTACCTCCCGTCGAATCCCGACAAGTGGAAGGCGGCAGCCGATGCCGCCAAGGCGGTGATCGACCTGAACGTCTACACGCTCTACGGCGACTACGAAGGACTCTTTGCAAACAACATCTCCAACAACGAGTTCATCTTCCAGAGGCGATATGCCAACAGTGCAACCTTCGAGACGCTCAACTTCCCGGTAAGTTTCGGCGGCACGGGAGGCACCTCGCCGTCACTGAACCTCATGGAGGCCTACGAACTCAAGAACGGGAAGCCCTTCAGCTGGGACGACGAGCTCAATGCCGCACACCCGTTCACCTACCGCGACAACCGCCTGCGGGCGACGTTCCTCCTCAACGGCGATACCTGGAAGGACGGGACCGTAGAGGCCTACCGCAACGGCAAGGACGGCGCCGGGCAGCCCAACGCTACCAAAACGGGATTCTACCTGCGCAAATACCTCAACGAGGATGTCAACGTCCAGACGGGCGGCAACCTGCTGGGACACGTATGGCCCTATTTCCGGCTGGCGGAGATCTACCTCAACTACGCCGAGGCGCTCAACGAATACGACCCGGGCAATCCCGACATCGAACAGTATCTCAATCAGGTACGCCGCCGGGCAGGACAGCCATCGGTCTCGGGACTTTCGCAGGCCGAGATGCGTAAAAAGATCCGGGCCGAGCGTCGTGTCGAGCTGGCCTTCGAGGAGCACCGGGCCTGGGACGTGAGACGCTGGAAGATCGCCTCAACGACACTCGGCGCCGACCTGCGCGGTCTGGAGATCACCAAGGACGCCGCTTCGGAACAACTTGTCCGTGCCTCCGTGCGGAAAGCGACCACAAGATCCATCCCCCAGTCCGAAATCCCGGAGGGCTGGTACTACTACGACGGCGACGAGTTCAACGGCTCGGCCATCGACAACTCCTACTGGGGGCTCTACGGTGCCGACAGCCCCGTCGGAAACGAATCCTACGGACAACCCACGGGCAACGTCCAGACCTATCGTGCGGCCCAGGCCTCGATCGTCCAGGAGGGAGGAACGAGTTTCGTACGCCTGCACGCCACCAAGGAGGGCAATCCTCCCCATCCGGCTCATGCGTCGGTTGCCAACCGGGACGGCTGGTGGTCGGCCGCTCTGTCAAGCCGTGATGCCGACAAGTACGGCTATCCGGCCAAATACTACCCGCTGCACGCCCGCATTGAGGTCCGGGCCAAGGTTGCCTACCTGTACGGTATCTGGAACGGCAGCTGGTGCCGCTACTACGACGGCGCAAGCTATGCGGAACTCGACATGCAGGAGTTCTTCGTCAAAACGTGGGAGGGTCAGGAGCGCCGACTGAGCCAGGCCCTGCACCTGCACGACAACGACAAGGGTTCGGATGTCGGCGAAAGCACCCTGGGGGTCAACGTCAACGGATACGGGCGGCATTCGATCATGAATTTCGATCCGGGCGCCGATTTCCACGTCTACGGCGTACAGGTCGATCCCGATCCCGAAGCGCCGCAGGAGCATGTCATCATCAGCTACCTGCTCGACGGCAAGGTGACGAACACCTTCCGCACACGGGACTATGGCGACCGCTACAACACCTTTGTCAAAAAGGCCTTCCAGGAGGGACGCACCGAAAGCGCCTGGGACATCGCCATCACGGCTCAGATCGGCGGCAAGGACGAAAACGGAATCGGATATCCCGAAGATCGGGATCCGAATCTGCGGAATGTCGACATGGACGTCGACTGGGTTCGCGTCTTCACGCGTGAACCGCTGGACCCCGATGTCCCGCCCCAGCCCGAATACCCCGAAGCCGAGGGTTACAGCTATGCCCCGATCGTCGTGGAACGACGTTCGTTCGAGCCCAAAATGTACTGGTATCCGATTCCCGAGTCGGAGATCATGCAGACGGGCTGGAGTCAAAACACCTCTTGGTAAGCGGAGCATTCCATGAAAAGAATAGCAACGATACTTCTGTTGTCCCTGACGGTTCTGACGGCCGCCGCAGCCCGGGCACACGATGCTGCGCCCCGCGGATGGATCCTGTGGTCGGCGCCCGACATCGAAGCCGTCCGGAACGGTCTGGATGATCTTCCGGCCTGCTGCCGGATCGAGGTGTGCACGGATGCCGCACCGACACTCCGCCTCGTCAACACACTGGGCGAACGCCTCGACCTTTGCAAGGCCAAAGGCCGCAAACGCACGCTTCACCGTTACGCCATTGAGATTGACCCCGACGCGAAGCATGCCGACGCATGCACGGTCCGGCAGTATGCCGACGGCATCCTGATGTCGACCCGTCATCTGAGCGGACAGCAATCCCCCTGGCGGGTGGAGGGCGCCGACGAGCGGTGGACGGGCCAGATGTGCATCTATGTGCGCGATCCCAACTACCGGATCTCCGCCTCACGGCTGGATTTCTCGCCCGAAGCAGACCGGTTCATCTCGGATTTGCTCGGGCGCATGACCCTGGCCGAGAAGATCGGGCAGCTCTCGCAATACGTGGGCAGTTCGCTGATGACAGGTCCCCGGGCCGAGGGGCTCTCCGATTCGCTTTTCCGCCACGGCCTGGTCGGCTCGGTGCTAAATGCCTCGGGATCGGAGGCCATCCGCAGCATCCAGGAGAAGAACCTCGCGTTGTCGCGACTCAAGATCCCGGTGCTCTTCGGCATGGATGTCATCCACGGTTACCGCACGCTCTTTCCGGTTCCCCTGGCCGAGGCATGCAGCTGGGACCTGGAGGCCATCCGCCGCTCGGCTCGCTGGGCTGCCGTCGAAGCCTCGGCGGCCGGCATCCACTGGACCTTCGCCCCGATGGTGGACATCACGCGCGACGCCCGCTGGGGCCGGATCGTCGAGGGTGCGGGCGAGGACCCCTTTCTCGGAAGCCGGATCGCCGCGGCCCGCGTCGAGGGATTCCAGTGGAACCTCTGGCAGAACAACTCCGTAATGGCCTGCGCCAAGCACTGGCTGGCCTACGGATTTCCGCAGTCGGGACGTGACTATGCCCCGGTGGACATCTCGCCGAGGACCCTCTTCGAGGTCTGCCTGCCGCCGTTCAAGGCCTGCGTCGACGCCGGCGTGATGACCTTCATGTCGGCCTTCAACGACCTGAACGGCGTCCCGGCCTCGGGACACCCCGACATGTTGCGCAAATACCTGCAGGAGACCTGGAAATTCCAGGGCTTCGTAGTCAGCGACTGGAAGTCAGTCGAACAGCTCGTGGCCCAGGGTGTGGCCGAGGACGGCCGCGCGGCGGCACGCATCGCCTTCAACGCCGGTGTCGACATGGACATGATCGACGGACTCTACAACCGCTACCTCGGAGAACTCGTCGCGGCAGGCCAGGTCGACGAAAAGAGCATCGACGAAGCCGTAACGCGCATCCTGCGGGTGAAGTACTCGCTCGGGCTCTTCGACGATCCCTACAAATACCTCGATGCGGAACGCGAACGCACGACGCTGCATGCCCCGAAGATCGTCGATGCGGCGCTCGACATGGCACGCCGATCGATCGTCCTGCTGGAGAACAACGGCATCCTGCCCCTTGCCGATACGCTCCGCTCGATCGCCCTGATCGGCCCGCTGGCCGACGACCGACACGAGATCAACGGTTCATGGCGGTGCCGGGCGCTGGATGCCGATGCCGTAACGATCCGCGAAGGACTCACCGCTCGTCTGGGTAAGGGAGGCGTGGTGAACTACGCCCGCGGATGCGGCTTCGACGATACGGGCCGCACGGGATTCGCGGCAGCCGTCGAGGCCGCCCGCAAGAGCGATGCGGTGGTCGTGGCCGTCGGCGAAAAGGCACTCTTCAGCGGCGAATCGCGGAGCCGCGCCAGTCTGGACCTGCCGGGTGTCCAGGAGGAGCTGGTCATGGCATTGATCGCCACGGGGAAACCCGTCGTCGTAGTGCTGCTGAACGGACGCCCGCTCACCATCGGACGCATTGCCGAAAAGGCCGCGGCGGTAGTCGAGGCGTGGTTCCCGGGCACGACCACCGGAACGGCCGTGGCCGAGATCCTCTTCGGCGACTACAACCCCTCGGCACGGTTGGCCGTCTCCTTTCCGCGTTCGGTGGGACAGATCCCCTGCTACTACAACTACAAACGTTCGGGACGTCCGGGCGACATGCCCTTCTCCTCCACGGTCCGGCACATCGATCTGCCCAACGCCCCGCTCTACCCCTTCGGCTACGGACTGAGCTATACGGAATATACCTATTCGGCCCCGACCACCGACAAGCGCCGATACTCGCGCCGGGAGACGATCCGCGTGTCGGTCGATGTCACGAACAGCGGCACGAGGGACGGCGAAGAGACCGTGCAGGTCTACGTAAGTGACCCGGTGGCCTCGCTCGTGCGTCCGGTCAAGGAGCTCAAGGGCTTCCGGAAGGTATTTCTCAAGGCCGGAGAGACCCGGCGTGTGTGTGTCGACATCGACCCGCTGTCGCTCGGATTCTACGACCTGAAGATGAACTACACGGTCGAGAAGGGTCGATTCGACATCCTGGTCGGCCCGGACAGCGAACGGCTCAACGCCGTATCCATCGAACTGATTGACTGACATACGCCATGAAAAGAATCATTCTCATCCTGACGCTGGCGCTGCTCGGCGGCACGGCCACGGCCACGGCCGAAGAGCACCGCGAGATCCGCATCACCCACGGACCCTGGCTCTGCGACATGGACGCCACGGGGGTGACCGTCATGTGGAAGACCGACCGTCCGGCCCTCTCGTGGGTCGAGGTGGCGCCCGACGACGGCAAGCACTTCTACAGCAACGCACACCCGCGCCACTACGACGCCGAACACGGCCGGCGCCGGGCCCTCGAAACGCTCCACAAGGTGCGTCTCGAAGGGCTGCAACCCGGAACGCGCTACATGTACCGGATCTTCTCGCAGGCCACCGACGGCTGGTCCTACAGCGACTACGCCCACTTCGGGAAGACGGTCTCGACGTCCGTCTACCAGCAGGAGCCGCTGCGCTTCACGACCCTCGACCCCAAGGCCGACAGCGTCCGTTTCGTGGTCTTCAACGACATCCACGGCCGGGCGGAGGATCTGCGGGATCTCTGCCGCCAGGTCGACTTCGCGGCGTGTGACTTCGTGGTGCTGAACGGCGACATGCGCTCGACAACCGAAAGCGAAGAGCAGCTCTTCGAAGGCTGGCTCGACGTCTGCGTGGAGTGCTTCGCCTCGCAGGTGCCCATCCTCTTCGTCCGCGGCAACCACGAAAACCGGGGCGCCTATGCCGACCGGCTCTACGACTACTTCCCACACCCGAGCGGTCGTTTCTACCACACGTTCAAGGCTGCGAGAACGGAGTTCGTGGTGCTCGACTGCGGCGAGGACAAGCCCGACACGGACATCGAATACGGAGGCATTGCCGAATTCGACCCCTACCGGGAACGGGAGGCCCGCTGGCTCTCCGAGGCACTGGATTCCGACAGCAAGCGCCGGATCGTCTTCCTGCACATTCCGCCCGCAACGTCGACCTGGCACGGCGATCTGCACCTGCAGCAGACCCTGCTCCCGATTCTGAACCGCTCGTCGGTGGACCTGATGATCTCGGGCCACACCCACCGCTACGCCCTTTACCGGGCCGACGACACGGTGCATTTTCCCCGGCTTGTCAACGACAACCGAAGCGGCATGCGCGTTGTCGTGGGCCGCGACACGGTCCGTGTCACGATTTTCGGGACCGAGAACCGCCGGCTGAGCTTCGGCATCGACCGCAAATGACCATCCATACAGACACAAAAACATGCAATCCATGAAAAAGATACTTTACGCACTGACACTTGTCGGACTGGCTGCCGCCTTGGCCGGCTGCACGACAGGTAACGAGTACGACGCGAAGTTTGACACGCCCGACGGCATCTACATCACGGGCGATGCCACGCTCTTCTCGACCGAAGCCAGCTACGGGATGCTGCAGCCGATGCAGGATCCGCGCCTGAACTCACTGATGACCTGGCTCTCGCCGCAGGGGAGTTTCCGTATCTCGCTGGTGGGCCCGGACCACACCCCCGTCGTCTACGGCATGGGGGAACCGGTTGACCGCGGAAACGGACTTCCGACCTACACTCTCTCCCGGAACGGGCAGGGCTTCACCGTCACCGGCGAAGGGCTCTACCAGGTCATTGTCAACAGTTCGCTCGGCGAACTGACCGTCATTCCGGTCACGATGCGCATCCTCAGCGACAAGGAACTCACCGTCGACGGTGCTCATGAGGTACTCTTCGACGCCCCGAGCTACGACCGCACCAACCACCTGGTCACCTGGCATTCGTCGCAGGATCCCATGCGGATTCTTGCCGCGGAGTACCGGTTCTCCTATTCGGAGCAGGGAAGCCTGAACGTGCCGCTGGCCGACGGGGAAGAGTACACCGTCACGACCTCCTATACGGGTCTTGAGGCCAGTTCGAAGACCAACCTGCTGACGACCGAATGGCAGCCGCTGACCGGCTCGTCCGACGTGGCGCTCAGCCTCAAGCGGCAGGGTGACTACGTCATCGAGCTGCAGTACGACGTCCGCCAGACCCTCTTCACGGCCCGCATCGAGGGCGAAGAGTACATCGAGCCCGAAGCCCAGGGCTATCCCGAAAGGCTCTACATGACCGACGGTGACTGGAGTTCGGCCGTCGAGATGACACCGTGCGGCGCCGCAGGCAACGGCGTCTTCTGGACGCTGGCCAGCGTCTCGACCGACAAGGGGCTGAGGTGGTCGACCTCGGGCACCGATGCCGACGCCTTCGCCTCATTGACCGAGAACCACGGATTCCAGGTTGTCGACGCCGAGGCCGTACCCGACGAATCGGGCGCCCGGCTGATCTTCGTCGACCTGCACAAGGGTGTTCTCGCTCTCGAGGTCCCCGAACTCTACGGTATGGGCGAATGCTTCGCGGGGCTCGACGTGGCCTTCACGCAGGAGGGCGATCGCTTCACGGTAACGACCCAGACGGACGGCAACCTGCGCATGTATGCCGTCTGCCCGTGGAACACGCGCGAATGGGACAGCATGGAGTTCGGCATCCTGGGCAACCGGATCGTCTACCGCGGTGTCGGGGACGAACTGCCGGCCGTACCCGTAGCGGCGGGAGTTCCCGTCGAGGTGGACTTCGCAACGGGCGAAGCCATGCTGCAGGTTCCGCTCACACCCGCAGCCGACGTTCCCGCCAGCGGACCGATCTACATGATCGCCAGCGGTTACGGCAACATGAACTGGGGATCGTCCGAAGATGTGATCGGGCTCAACCGGATCTGGAGCGACAAGAGCATGTGGCTGGCCGTACGTTACTTCGAGGCCGGGACCCGGATCCGTTTCTCGACCGAGGGCAGCATGTTCGGCAAGGGTGAGTTCGTCTCGCTGGACAACAACTTCGGCTTCACCGAAGAGTCGGGCTACGCCGTCATCGAACAGGCCGGCACCTACGCCGTCTACGTCAACCTGGGCAAACGCATCGTCGCCATCCAGCCCGCAACCATCTACACCTACGGCACGGCATCGTCATCAACCTCCGACGCAAACGTCAACTCGCCATTCGTTGCCTCGGCCGACGGCAAGACGCTCACCTATACGGTCGAAAACGAGGGAAGTCTGCGGTTCCATCCCGACATCGAGGCCTTCGGGTCGGATGTCTCGCGCTGGAAACGGGAATACTACGTAGATCTGACGACTCTCGACATCCGGCAGCGTCTGGAAGGCGATGACGAGCCGAACAAGGACTACGTCTGGAAGCCCGGAACGGTCATCGAGCTGAACTTCAAGACAATGAAAGCCACCATCACGGAATAGCCGAAACCGATGAAAACGCTGAAAATCCAACTGGCGCTGACCATTCTGCTGTTTGCCGGAAACCTCCGGGCACAAACCACCACAGCAGACTACGGTTCCGTCATTCCGCAGCCGGCCCTTCTTGAAGAGCCGGCGGGTGAAGCCCCCTTCGTCCTCGACGGGCGGACCTGCATCCATCCGGGTGCGGGTCTGGCCCGGGAGGCCGAATTTCTCCGGGAATACATCCTGGAGATGTGCGGCATCGAAGTCCCTATTGTGAAACGATCCCCGAAACGGAGGGTCATCGAATTGCGGATATCGTCGCAGATCACCGGCCGTGAAGCCTATGCGGTGGAGATCGATGCGGAGAGGGTCGTCATCTCGGGAGCTACCTCCGCAGGAGTCTTCTACGGCATCCAGACGCTGCGCAAATCGCTGCCCGTGGCCGACTGTACGCAGGTGTTGCTCCCGGCCGCGGCCATCGGCAGCACTCCGCGTTTTGGCTACCGGGGCGCAATGCTTGACGTGTCGCGCCACTTCTTCGATGTGGAGTTTGTCAAGGAGTTCATCGACATGCTCGCCCTGCACAACATCAACCGTTTTCACTGGCATTTGACCGACGACCAGGGGTGGCGCATCGAGATCGCCTCCTACCCGCGGCTCACCGAGATCGGTTCGTACCGCCCGCAGACAATCGTCGGACGACACGGCGAGGGCGGCTACGACCGGATTCCGCATGCCGGCTACTACACCCGCGAGCAGGCCGCCGAAATCGTGCGGTACGCCGCCGAGCGACACATCGACGTGATTCCCGAAATCGACATGCCGGGACACATGGTGGCCGCGCTGGCCGCCTATCCCGAGTTGGGGTGTACCGGCGGCCCCTATGCGGTGCGCACCCGCTGGGAGATTGCCGACGAGGTGCTCTGCGTCGGGCAGCAGCGGACGCTCGACTTCGTCAAGGGGGTGCTCGACGAGATCCTGGAGATCTTCCCCTCGGAGTGGATCCACATCGGAGGCGACGAATGCCCCAAACAGTTCTGGAAGGAGTGTCCGCACTGCCAGCGCAAGATTACCGAACTGGGCTTCGACCGGGAAGAGAATCCCGAAGAGCGGCTGCAGGGATGGTTCATGCGCGAAGTTTCGAACTACCTCGGCTCCCGGGGCCGGCACATCATCGGGTGGGACGAGATCCTCGAAGGCGATTGCGTGGGACCCCACGACATCATCATGTCGTGGCGGGGCGACAAGGGCGGCATCACGGCTGCCGGAAAGCATATCCGCACCATCATGGCTTCGGAGAAGGTGCTCTATTTCGACCGCTACCAGACCCCCGGGCGCCAGCAGGTCGAACCGCTCGGCTTCGGAGGCTGCAATACGCTGGAGCGGGTCTACGCCTACGATCCGCTGGCATCGATCCCCGCCGGACTCGAAAAGTATGTACTGGGCTGCCAGGGCAGTCTGTGGACCGAGTACGTGGCCACGGAGAATCACGCCATGCACATGTTCCTTCCGCGGGCCGCGGCTCTGGCCGAGATTCAGTGGGCCGACCCCGCCACGAAGGATTACGAGGCCTTTCTGAGGCGGTTGCCCAGGCTGCTGGAGATCTACCGGCTCTACGGATGGACCTACGCGCCCTATGTCCTGGAGGAGATCCGGACACTCACGCCTGAAAACCACAAAACGACAGATAAACCATGAAAAAGAGACTTTTCGCAATGTTCCTGATGCTGACGGCGCTTGGTGGCGCATCGTGTCAGGACGACACGACGGAGAGTGATCCGGCAGTGGTTCTGAACCCGCCGACACTCACCGCAACGCCGGACGAAGTCGTTATTACCGGCTCCGAGACCTCGTCCGTTCTGGAACTCGAATGGAGCCCGGCCGCACAGACCGAGAACGTCACCTACACGCTGATCTACGGTTTGAGCGGCGAAACGACCACCCATGCCCTCAAATGCGGCACGGATCTCATCAAACGGTTCTCCAGACAGGAGATCGATGCCTTGAGGACGGAACTGGGCGTCGAGACCGATGCCTTCGGCCTGGACTTCTGCGTGGAGGCCAACCACTCGGCCGTACCGCAGGCCGTGACCTCGCCGACGGTGAACGTAGCGATCCGTTACGACATTCCCGAGGTAGTTCTTCCGCTCGAACTCTATCCGATCGGCGACAGTTTCGCCTGGGGATGGAAGCGGGACAAGGCCGAGAAGATGTCCACGGAGGATCATGTCACCTTCACCTGGACCGGAGATCTCTCCGCAGGAGCCTTCAAGTTCCTCACGCACGAATCGATTGCCAACAAGAGCTGGCTGCCGAGCTACAACCGCAACGAGACGGCCGAAGAGTACTGGACGATGGTCCTGCGCAGCGACGAATCCACTCCCGACACGCAGTTCAAGATCGACGAGGCGGGCAACTACACGATCACGCTCAACGTCGAGACGCTGGCCGTCAAGGTGATCCGCAATGATGAACCCGAAGAACCCGAGGTGGTCACCGAGGAGCAGCTCTATGTCTACGGGCTGTCGGGCTCCGACCGCGTACCGATGACCTCGGCCGACAAGACGCTCTGGAGCTGGACGGGAGAGGCCAAGGCCGGGAAATTCAAATTCTTCTGCGTCGACACGGGGTGGTTCCCGTCGTACAACTACGACCGTACGGAAAACGGGGTGATCTATGCCTACAAGCGCGAACAGGGCAATGCCCGGGATGATCTGTTCGAAATCACGGAGGCGGGCAACTACACCTTCACCATCGATGTCAACACCCTGGTGGTAACCATCTCCCGCAACGAAGCGCCGGAACTGACCACCGAGGAGCAGCTCTACGTCTACGGGCTGTCAGGATCCGACCGCATACCGATGACTTCGGCCGACAAGACGACCTGGAGCTGGACGGGGAATACCGCAGCCGGACGATTCAAGTTCTTCTGCGTCGACACGGGATGGTTCCCGTCGTACAACTACGACCGTACGGAAAACGGGGTGATCCATGCCTACAAGCGCGAACAGGGCGATGCCCGGGACGATTTGTTCGAGATCACGGAGGAGGGCAACTACACCTTCACCATCAACGTCCATACGCTGGTGGTCACCATCGTCCGCAACGGCGACCGCACCGACCAGGAGCCGCCCGCCCCGAGCTACGAATACGACGGGCTCTGGCTCTATGGAACGGCCAATCCGAACGGAAGCAAACTGGCCAACATGATCCGTCTCGAAACCCAGGACAACCTGATCTTCACCTACGAGGGCAATCTGAATGGCGGAGGCAACGGCATTTCATTCAAGTTCATGTGCTATGCCGACAAATGGTGGCCGGCCTTTGTCCGCGACGGCGAAGAGACCTCGATGAAGATGCTCTACTCAAACGGAGAGTGGACAAGGCCTTCTATGTCCAGCAAAGCGGTTACTACCGCCTGACGGCCGATCTGAATACGCTGACCGTCACCCTTGAACGACTCGGGGACTGGCAGGAATAGGCGCGGCCCCGATCCGGCCGACCTCCGGATCGCAGCAAAAAAGCGGAGTGGTGCATGCGTGCACCACTCCGCTTTTTCATACCGTACCGCCCGACGCTGGAACAAATCTCTGGCCGCTGCTGTCTTCACCGGTCCGGCTCCGCAACAATTCTCCGGCCGCCTGCATTCCCAACTCGCCGGCTCAGAGACTCCGGCCGTCTGCATTCCCAACTCGCCGGCTCAGAGACTCCGGCCGTCTGCGTGGCTGACCGTCCGTGCGACGTGCCTACCGGGCAAACGTCACACGGACACTGCCGCTGCCGACCGCTGCGGCAAGTCCCGAGGGATCGTCCAGACGCCCCAGACGCGTATAGCTGTACGACGAGGAGAACGTCTCGTAGAAAAGGACCACCGTACGGGATCCCCAGAGCAGCAGGTCTCCCGTGCGGATGGTTCCCGGACGGAAACTCTCTGTCGGAAGGCTCTGCGGCAGGTCACAATACTTCTCGTTGCCGTTCAACTCCGTCATGTCGATCTCCAGAGGCAACAGGGCGAAGAAGGCTCGCGCTGCGGCATTGTCCTCGAGTGTGGCAGCATACCGGCGGCTGCCGATCGTCACATTGATTTTCATGGTTTGTCCGTTCTGATCGTTTTCGTCTTCGGGTTGTTCCGGTTCGTCCGGCGTCTGCGGCTCGTCCGGCGTCTGCGGCTCATCCGGTGTCTGCGGCTCATCCGGTGTCTGCGGCTCATCCGACCCCGTTCCGGGATTCTGGACCGTGCCCGATCCTCCGGGAAGCGGTCCCGATTCATCGGGACTGCAGGCCGCAGCTCCGCTGCAAACCCAAACGAAAAGCAACATCAACCACATCTGTTTTTTCATGGCTCAACACATATATAATAGGGACTGTCGTAAAAAGAATAAAACTTTATAATGAACTGATTGCCAATGTAATATAAAATTTGTATCTTAGCTAAAGATAAAAAGAATACCTCCAATTGCCCTGGAAAAGCCAAATTTGGAGGTATCGCAAAAATTAATCTGCATGGCTAAGGTACAAAATTTCTCTGGAATATCACCCGATCTTCCTTTCACGGAGTTCGATTTTTATGAATTGTATAGGCGGACGTTCGAGACTAGCGAGCTGGGAAAAATCAG